>CAZMKX010000004.1:0-29934 GCA_964566375.1 uncultured Myxococcales bacterium | reverse complement strand
TGCCCGCCACCCAGTCGCGGTCCTCGCTGCGCGTCAGCTCGTTCGGCGAGACGCCTGCCGCGACGTAGCCTCCGCTCGAGCCCGCATCCGGGAAATCGAGGCCAAGCCCGTTCGGCAGCGAGATGTGGCCGGGCTGCATCCGGTCCGAAAGCTCGACCGTCGTTTCCGCGCTGCCACGCCGCGTCGTGACCCTCACACGGTCGCCCTCCGCAACTCCTGCGCGCTTCGCGTCGACAGGATGCATGCGCAATGCGCCGCTTCGGTCCTTCTTCCGCCAGTCCGGGTTGCGGATGATCGTGTTCGCGGTAAACGCGCGCCGCTCCCCCGCGGAGAGCACGAGGGGAAACTCCGCGCTCGTGCGCTCCGGCTCGTTCGCGAGCCCGTCGAGCTCGTCGAAAAGCTCGGGGATCGCGAGCTGGATGCGGCCATTGTGCGTGGCGACGCGGGCCCAGCTCTCCTCCCAGTCGTCGACCGAGAATGTGATCGCGCTCTTGCTCGCGAGCAGCGCGTCGAAGAGTGCGTCGGCAGCCTCGGGCGGCGAGCCGGTGAATCCCGCACGCGCGAGCGACGCTGCAAGCCGGGGTGCGGCGACCTGGAAGATCACCCACACGGCCGCGCCTTCGGCGAGGCCATCGGGCAGGAGATCGCCGATCGCCCGATAAGCCAAGACCGGCGCGATGGCGAGCAGCCGCTTGTCTGCGCTGACGAGCTCGAAGAATTTCGAACGGAAGGCGACCCGACTCTCGAGCCACGCTTCGCGCAGCGCCTCGACGGCGTCCTTCGGAAGCATTCCGAGCGCCTCGGCGAGCCGAGCGTGCAGCTCCGCCTCGGAGAACAGACCCGGCAGCGGTGGCATCAAGGCCTTGCGCAGAAAGAAGTAGTTCTTCGGGAACTCGAAGTTGAAGAAGACGGACTCCGCCTTCTCGAACTGGCTCGCGACCGGCAGCACGTAGTGCGCGAGGCGTGCCGTCTCGGTGAAGGCGACATCGATCACCACCACGAGCTCGAGCGCAGCGAGCGCCTCGCGCATGCGTACTCCGTCGGCAATCGAATGTGCGGGATTGCCGCTTTCGACCAGCATCGCGCGGAAGCGCTTCGGGTGGTCCGTGAGGATCTCGTCGGGGACCACGTTGCATGGCGTGAGCCCGCCGATGATCCTCGACCCGGTCACCGGCGTCGTGCCGTTCTCTTCGCCGTTGAAGGCCTGCGGGACGAGCGTGGTCGGCCGGTACTCCGCGCCCTTCTTGCCGAAGTTTCCCGTCAGGAGCACGAGCAGCTTGTGCAGGTACGAGACGAGCGTGGAGTGCAGGTTCATCTGGACGCCGAGGTCCTCGAAGGTGGCCACACTCTCTGCCGCGGCGATGCGCCGGGCGGCGGCGCGTACCTGCTCCTCGGGCACCCCGCTCTTCGCCGCGTGAGCGGCGACGTCGAGCGACGTGAAGTGCGGTAGCACCTCCTCGAGGCCATCCGCGTGCTCGGCGAGCCAGTCGCGCTTCACCAGTCCCTCCTGCACGATCACTGCGATCATCGCCGCGAGCAGGAACGCGTCGCCGCCCGGCTTCACCTGGAGGTGGATGTCGGCGATCTCGGCGGTCTCCGTCCGGCGGGGATCGACCACGATCAGGCAGCGCTTCGGGTCCTTCGCGATCTCGCGCAGCGTGAGACGGGCGTGAGGAATGCCGTGGGAGAACCACGGGTTCTTGCCCAGGAAGATCCCCACCTCGCAGTGCTCGAAGCTGCCGCGCGAAAAGCCGCCGAGCATCTTCTTCGCGACCCAGAACTCGCCGGTTTTCTCCTGAGAGATCGCGTTCGCGGAGTGCACGGATCCGAGCAGCGCGCGCGTCACCTGCCCGTACAGGGCGGGGAGATGGTTCCCCTGGCCGCCGCCTCCGTAGTAGAAGATCGACTCGCCGCCGTGCTCATCGCGGATCGCTGCGAAACGCCCGGCCACCTCGCGGATCGCGGTCTCCCAGTCGATCTCCTCGAACGTGCCGTCTTCGCGCCGGCGAAGCGGCTTGGTCAGGCGGTGCGGGCCGTTCTGGTAGAAGTCCAGACGCGAGGGCTTCTCGCAGGCATATCCGCGCGACGCCGGATGCGCGTCGTCCCCACGCACCTTGACCAGGCGGCGGCCATCGTCGCCGCCGAGCTGAACCTCGATGCCGCAATTGCATTCACACAGGATGCAGGCGGTGGACTTCCACTCGGACATCGTCTCTCTCCCAGTGTTGGCCTGGCACCCTTGTAGACCATTTGGTTGCACGATGCAACCGATCATTGTAGAGTCGAACCACCCACCCGAGAGGAGACTCCATGACCCGGGCGATCGACTTCTATTTCGACTTCGTCAGCCCCTACTCCTACCTCGCGATCACGCAGCTCCCGGCGCTCGCGCGAGAGCACGGTGCCGAGATCGTCTACAAGCCGTTCCGGATACTCGAGCTGATGAAGCTCGTGGGCAATCGGCCGACGACGATCGAGTGCAAGAACAAGCTGCGCTATGCGCGCGCCGACCTCGGTCGCTGGGCCGCCAAGTACGGCGTTCCGCTCCACCCCAACCCGCATCAGAACAAGTTCGACACCGCTCTACTGTTGCGCGGCGCCCTGGTCGCCGCTGACGACGGCGAGGCGGCGGCGTACGTCTCGGAGGTATTCGGCGCGATGTGGAACGGCGAGCGCGACCTCAGCGAACGCACGGAGCTGGTGGGCATGCTGAATCAGGCCGGTCTGGCGGGCGAGAAGCTGCTCGAGCGCGCCGCGAGCGGCGACGTCGTAGCGCGGCTCGATCGCGAAACGGCGGCCGCCGCAGAACGTGGCGTGTTCGGGTCGCCGACCTTCATCGTCGGCGGCGAGCTCTACTTCGGGAACGACCGGCTGGAATTTCTCGCCGCCGCCCTGACGGCGCAGAAGGATTGAGAGGAGGCGACTTGTCCAACAAAGGCGTCTGCATCATCACCGGGGTCGGCCCTGGCACGGGCAGCGCGCTCGCGCGCCGCTTCACTACCGGCGGCTATCGAGTTGCCTTGCTCGCGCGCACGGAGGCGCGCCTGCGAGAGCTCGCGGCAGAGTTGCCAGGAGCCCGCGCCTATCCGTGCGACGTCGCGGACGAGGCGCAGATCGCCGAGACGCTCGCGCGCATTGCGCGCGAGCTCGGTCCCGCGAGCGTCCTGATCCACAACGCCGTGGGCGGCGCCTTCGGCGACTTCCAGCAGATCGAGCCCGCGGTCCTCCAGCGAAACTTCGCGACGAACACGATGGCGCTGCTCCACCTCGCTCGCGGCGTAGCGCCGGCCATGCTCGAGGCGGGCAACGGCACGATCCTGGTGACGGGCAACACCTCCGCGTACCGCGGCAGGGCGAACTTCGCGGGCTTCGCGCCGACGAAGGCGGCGCAGCGCGTGCTCGCGGAGTCGCTGGCGCGCAGCCTCGGCCCGAAGGGCATCCACGTCGCCTACCTCGCGATCGACGCCGTGATCGACGTTCCCTGGGCGCGCCAGCAGTTCCACGAGAAGCCCGACGACTTCTTCGCCAAGCCGAGCGCGATCGCCGAGGTGGCCTTCGGCCTCGCGCATCAGGACCGCTCGACCTGGGCGTTCGACGTCGTCGTCCGGCCCTTCGGCGAGCCGTGGTAGCCACGGGCGCCGCGGGGCGGTCTCGCGATGTAAACCCAACTTGCAGTAGCTTTCCTACCCGATGAAACGCAAGCGCTTCGATCAGATGAATTGCGGGATCGCTCAGGCCCTCGAGGCGCTCGGCGACTGGTGGACGCTCCTGATCGTGCGCGACGCCTTCTTCGGCGCGCGGCGCTTCGTGGATTTTCAGCGCAGCCTCGGCATCGCGAAGAACATCCTCTCCGCGCGGCTCGCACACCTCGTCGAGCACGGCATTTTCGAGCGCGTCGACGTAGGCAGCGAAGGCGAACGCTTCGCGTATCACCTCACGCCGAAGGGCGAAGCCCTGCTGACGGTGCTGACGGCGCTGCGCGAGTGGTCGGACGAATGGGTCTTCGGCCGCGGCAACGAACCCGTGGTCGTGCGGGATCGCCGCACGGGGCGGCGGATCGCAAAGCTGCGCGTGACAGACGCGGACGGAGTGCCCCTCATTCCCGCCGACCTCCGCGCCGTGCCGGGGCCCGGCGCCTCGCGCGAGACGATTCGAAAGCTGAGTCCTCGCCCGCGCACGAACAAGGCGTAGAAGAAGCTGCAAGGACATCGCTTGCGCTCCGGCTGCGGACGGGGGATGGCGGCTCGTCGGTGAGCCGGAGCTAGCTAGCTTGTCTCGAGCTCGCCGCACCGGTCGTGCGCGCCCAGTCGACGCCGATCGGTGTAGCCGGGCCGCCGGCGCGCTCGTGACGGAGACGACCCGTCGATCACATCCGGATGTTGAAGTTGATGAAGAACCCGTGGTGATCGAAGGAGAGGTCGGTCAGATCGTCGGAGAAGTCGGTGAAGTTGTAGCCGATGCCGACCTTCATGTGGTCGCCCACGTAGTGGTACACGCCGACCAGCGCCCCGCTGCGGCTGTCGGAGAGGCTCGGCAAGTCGAGCAGACGCAGCTCGACCGACGCTTCCCAGGCCGCGATGAAGCGCCAGTCGGTGCGCAGCACGTACAGGTGCGCGTCGTTGTCGAAGAAGTCGGGGGCCTCGCGGTCCAGGCTCACCTCGCCCAGGCGATAGGCGTACTTGCCGCCGACCGACCAGCTCGACGTCAGGTCGTACGTGACGTCGAGCGAGGCGATGTGGCTGCGCTGCATGAACTGGTCGGTCACTTCGCGCAGGTTGAACTGATCGGTGGTCGGCAGGTTGTAGAAGTACGTGTACTTGGCGAGCACGTTCAGACGGTCGTGCGCGACCGGACGATACGCCCAGCCGAGCACCCCCTCCGTGTAGCCCCCGTCGTAGAGCTCGCCGAGTGAGCTGTTGCTGACGACGTGGTTCAGCTTCAGCACGACGCGCCAGTCCGGCGTGATCTGGACCTTGCCGTTGTTGCGGAACAGGTACGTGGTCCGGTCCGCCCAGCTGCCGTCGAGCTGTTCGGTGTCGTCGAGGCGGTACTCGAAGCCGCTCGTGAGCTGCACCTTCTCGAAGCCGTAGCCGATCCGGAGGCCGCCCGCCTTGCGCTTGGTCTCGGCGCCGGTCTCGCGGTCGACCAGCGTGCCGACGTCGACGGTGCTGCCCAGATTCCAGCGGTCGGTCGGCGCGAAGCTGACGCCCGTGGCGTGAGTCAGGCCGCTGCGCGAGTCCGCGCTCTGGTAGCGGTTCTCGAGATACATGCTCGCGCTGTCGGAGAGCCGCGTGCGCGCTCCGGCGATCAGGTTGTTGCGCCGGCCGTACAGGCCTTCGAGCCCGCGCTCGTCCTCGAGCCCGTAGTTCATGTAGACGGTGGTGCGGTCGGTCGCCTGGTAGCTGGTGCCGAGCTTGCCGCCGGGACCGAGCTGGCCGTGCGAGGCCTCGGCGTCGACGACCAGCCGGTCGGTGACGCGGTAGGCGCCGCCGGCGCCGACGCGGCCGTTGTCCTTGCGCGTGTCGTCCGCGGCGAGCGTGCTCTGCACGAAGCCGTAGCTGCGCCAGGCCGCCTTCGAGTCGTAGCCGAGCTGCACGGCCGCGTCGGTGCGCGCGCCCACTTCCTGCGTCACGGGCACGATCGGCGAGTTGTCCTCGCGGTCGTCGTGGCGCACGCCCAGGCCCAGGCTCCAGCGATCGGTCAGCGAGTAGCCGAGGTCGAGCTCGCCGGCCAGTGTGTCGAGCCCCTCGGTCTGGGTGCGCGAGTCCGCCTTCGCGGCCAGGCGCAGCTGATCCGTGAGCGGGATCGCGAACGCGCCTCCGAACTGCTGTGTGTCGGTGAGCGAGAACAAGCTGGCCGTCGAATAGCCGGCGTCCAGGTTCTGAGCGTAGAGCGTCACGCGGCCGCCCATGCCCGAGAACAGATCGCCCAGGCCGACGCTGAGATCGGCGCGGTACGCGTCGGCGTTGCTGTCGACGGGGACGAGCCCGTCGGTGCCGACGAAGCCGAAGCCGCCGTCGTCGGAGCGCAGCCAGCTCGACAGCATGCCCTCTCGCTTGCCGGTCTGCAGCTTCAACCACGACTCGGCGCTCTGGCGCAGCGTCAGGTCGGCGCCGTACAGATTGCTGTCTCCGTCGCCCTCCGTGTCGTTGTTCGCGGTCAGACCGATCTTTGCGAAGTCACCGAACCAATAGTGACCCTGCCCGCCCGACGCGATCGTGCTCAGCTCCTCGAAGCCCGGCGTGTACTCGTACTGGACCACGAGCCAGGCTTCGTCGCCGGCCAGGCCGCCGCTGCGCACGAGCAGGCTGCTGCCGCCGCCCGTGGCGGTCAGCGGCTCGGAGAGCAGCACGCGACCCTGGAAGTAGTCGAAGTCGTAATCGAGCCCCGGGCGGAGCTGCACCACGCCCGACACCAGGCCGGAGTCGGAATCGCGCAGCTCGATGCGCACGCGCTCCGATCCGCTCAGGATGTCCTGTCGGCGGAGGAAGTAGACCGAGCCGCCGGTCGCGCGGAACTCCTCGCGGCTCGGCACCGTGCCGGGCTCGGCGCCGAAGCCGTCGAGCTGCAGGCGCCTCTCGCCGAAGCTCGTGGTCGTGTCGGACTGGTAGTGGAGGTTGGCGCCGTACAGCGCGCGGTCGACCGGCGCGAGCTCGTTGCCCAGGTAGCCGACCTTGAAGTTGCCCCACAGCGCGTGGTCGTCGTGGTGGCTGAGCTTGGCGAAGAACTTGCCCTGGGTAGGCGCCAGCTCCTCGACCGTGCCGTCGTCGCCGTAGGTCGGGTAGAAGTAGTCCGGGTCGATGCGGCGGAAGAGCGACTCCGGCGATTTGTCCATGAAGTTGCTGAAGAGCTGGTCCACCGGACCCTCGCGCGTGTCCGCGCTCGCGGTGAGCCCCCACGCGTCGCCCAGCTTCCCGTCGACGAAGAACGCGAAGCGGCCGTCGGCGTTGGAGTCGAGGTCGATGGGCGCGTTCTCGCCCTGCAGCGCCTTCTCCTCCGAGCTCGGGCTGCCGGTCGTGAGCGTCAGGTCCGTCATGGCGACGTAGAACCAGTCGCTCTCCTCGAACTGCAGGTCGCGCAGAAACAGGTCGCCGTTGCCCTCCGGGTCGAGCACCGCCACCTCGACCGTGTGCGTGCCCTCGGGCAGGATGGTCTCGGCCACGAAGTTGCCGTTCTCGTCGACGGGCACCTCTTCGCCCGCCAGCCAGACCGTATGGTCGGGCGGCACGCCGCCGCCCTCGACCTTCACCGTGCCGCTGCCCAGCGGAATGTTCTGGATCGCGAGCGCGCTCTCGCCGTAGCCGGCTAGTGACTCGTCCGTCGGCTCGGGCGCCCCGGCCCCGCTCGGCGGCGCTTCGGCGTGCACGAGCCACAGCGGCCGCGGCTCGGTCTCGTCGAACTGGCCGGCGGCGCCGTAAGCGCGCAGCAGGTACCGGAGCTCGCGCTGCGGCGTCGCGAGCTGCTCCGGCGACGGCCGCCACTCGGCGAAGCCGTCCGGGCGAACCTCGATCACCTCGAGCGGCTCGGCCTGCAGCGACTGATCGGGCGCGAAGATCCGCACCTCGGAGCGCTCGATGAAGGCCGCGTAGTTCGAGTACATACGGAAGCGCACCGGCGGCTCGGGCTCGGCGTCGGCCTCCTCGGCGAGCGGGATGCGGATCGAGCTCGTGCTCGAGGTCACGCTGAGCCGCCGCGCGGACTCGAGGTTGTCGAAGCCGAAGCGGATGTTCGCGCGCTCCAGCGCGACGTCCGTGCAGCGCTGCACGTCGGACGAGCTCCGCCCCGGATCGTCGATCGGCTCGCCGTCCACGGTGATGCGCATCAGGTTCAAGCCCAGCGGGTTCTTCGGGCGCAGCTCGCGCGTGAGCGGGATGGCGTCGACGCTGTCGTTGTCGGCGAGCACGGCCAGCTCGTCGTAGACGACCTCCACCGCCACATTCGAGCTCTCGCCCGGCAGGAAGCCCGTGTTCACCACGTCGTTCGAGTGCACGTAGCCACGCCCCTCATGCTCGGCCTGCGATGCCTGGAGCCCGAGCTCCGCCTTGACCTTCTCCATCGCGCGGCGCGCGCGCGCCGCGGACAGGCCGATGTCGTCGCCGTACACCAGCGCGGTCCGGCGGTCGAGGCGTTCGTTGCGCGTGCGGCCTACGAAGCGCAGCCGCACGTTGGCCTTTTCGTGGACGTCGTCCATGGCGCGGCGCAGCGCGTCGGTGTAGCCCGGCGGTATCACGATCTGACCGGCCTCGACCTCGAGCGCGTCGAGCGTGCCCCAGGGCGGCTCGTAGACCTTGGTCACCACCTCGGCGGCGGCCGCCTCCGGACAGAGCTGCGGCTCGTCGGGCAGCGATTGCAGCGGGTCGTCGTGCCAGAACTCGACCTCGACGCGGCGGTTCAGCGCGCGTCCTCGCGCGGTGTCGTTCGAGGCCAGCGGCTGCGTCTCGCCGCGGCCTTCGCTCGCGACCGCCGACGTCGGCAGATCGAGCGCGTCCTGGATCGCGAGGGCGACGCGGTGCGCCCTCGCCTTCGACAGCGCCAGGTGCGTGCTGTAGATCGTCGCGGCTCGACCGGTGAGCGGCAGGTTGTCGGTGAAGCCGATGAACTTCACCATCACGTTCTGCTTCCCCTCGAGGTTTTGCAGCGCCTGTCCGATCTGGCGCACGAACGCCTCGGGCACGCCCACCGTCTCGTCGCTGTAGTGCAGCGGCGCGACCAGGTTCTTGACCCGCGCGCGCCGAGCGTGACCCTCGAGGTAGCGCAGCTTGCAGACCGTCTCCGTGCGACACACCTTGACGCGCTTGAAGTCGTCGGGAACGACCACCTCCTCGGTCGCGAGTCGGGTCTCGCTCTCGTCGTACCAGACCTCGACCTCGACGCGGCGGTTGCGCGCTCGACCCGTCTCGCTCGTGTTCGGCGCGATCGGTTGGCTGTCGCCCGCCCACTCGAAGGCGATCGCCTCGGGCGGAAGCGCGAGCGCGCCCTGGATGAACTCCGCGACCTCGCCCGCGCGCTCGCGCGAGAGACCCGCGTTGTCGCCGTAGATCCCGGTCAGCCGATCGGAGAGCGGCTGGGCGTCGGCGTGTCCGACCAGGTGCAGCCGCACGTTCGGCAGGCCGCGCATGCCGTCCAGCACGGCGCGCAGCTTCTCGATCGTGCCAGGCGGAATGTCCGCCACGCCCGACTCGAAGCGGATCGGCGGCACGACGTTCTTGAGCTTCACGGTCTTGGGCTGCTGTCCGAGCACCTCGCGCTGCTCGAGCCGGTCGCCAGCCTCGCGCTCGAACAGGCTCGGATCGCGCACCCACATCATGGTTGGCTCATCGGGCGAGATGTGCTTCTCGGCCGACTCACTCAGCGGGACGTCCTGGCTGTTCTGTGCCTGCGCGCCGAGCGGCGACAGCAGCAGCGCACACGCGATCGCGAGATGGCGGTGTCTCAGCATCGGACTCACCTGCTCTCTGGCGCACGGACCGCGCCACCCTCGGGCGGACCGCCGCGTCGCCAGAACACCTCCGGCTCGACCGTGAGCCGGTAGGCAGGGTTCAGCGCCTCCCACGCTTCGTTGATCTGCTCCTTAACCGCCGTCAGGCGCTGGTCGACGAGCGCCTCGTCCTCGACGTCGGCGACGTAGGACAGGCGAAGCCTGGACGGCGCCTTCTTGAGCTCCTCCACGAGCTTGTCGATGCGCGGCTTCCACTGCGGGCGCATCTCGATGGAGCCGGGCTCGAACACGTCGTCGGCCATGTCGAGTGCGACCACGCGGTGGATCGATGCCCCGAACGAGAACTTCAACGCCTTGCCGCGCGTGGCGCGCTGCACCTGCACCGGGTCCGTCGACAGGCGGAAGCCGCTCGGAAGCGTGCGGTCGTCGAGCTTGAGCACGAAGTTCGAGCCGCGTCCCTCGCGCGGCGTGACCGCGCAGGTGATGTGGAAGCGTCCGTACTGGTCCGTGCGCGCCGCCTGACCGCGCACGGTCACCACGCGCACGCCGTGCAGTCCGGGCTCCTCCGGATCCTGCTCGCCGTTGCGGTTGCTGTCGGCGAAGACCTTCCCGATCACGTCGGTGCAGTCGAGCGTCGTGTCCGGAATCACGCGCACGGTGGCCGTCGCTTCGCCCGACAGCGGCGCGCCGGTCAGCATGGAGAGCGCCTGCGCGCGGTTCACGAACTCGCCCTCGGTGACACCCGCGCTGACCGCGAGCAGGAGCTGCACGGTCAGGCGACCCGACGCCGGGACCGCGAGGCTCGACCACAGCAGCTCGCGGCCGCTGAGGGTCGGCTCGTTCGGCACCCCGTCGATCCGCGCGGAGCCCTCCACGTAGCGAAAGCCCGCCGGGAAGCGATCCACCAGCGAGAGATCCTGCAGCTCCTCGCCGTGCTCGTTGCTGAGCGTGATCTCGTAGGGCACGAGCTGGCCACGCGTGACGTTCATCGACGGCGTGACCTTGGTGATGCCGAGCAGCCCGTCGAGCACCGGGTCGAGCGGAATGTGGTTGTTGTAGATCTGGCTCGAGCCCGGCGGCCGACTCGCATCGAGCAGCAGGTGCACGGAGTAGTTCGTGCCCGCCGTGCGCGCGCGAACGGACGGCGGCGGCGCCAGCTCGGATGACGTGGACTCGCAATGGTCCGGCGTGAACGGCACCGCGTCGTCGGGACCGCCCGGACAGGTCGGGACCGGCAGCGGCGCGGTCGCGGGGCCGTAGATCGGCGGAATCAGCTGCGAGTAGCCGGCGCCGGACGTCGAGCCCGGCGCCGTCACCTCGATCCGGTAGCTGCCGCCGCTCGGGCAGCTCGGATCGGAGAAGTTCAGGTCGAACTTGTAGAAGCCGTCGGCGCGTGTGACCTGGCCCTGCTGCACGGGATCGTCGAAGCAGACCGACGGAAGGGCCGTTCCTCCGCTGGCGTCCACCATGCGCAGGGCCGCGCCCGCGATCGGCGCGCGGTCGATGGCGCCGTACACGACGCCGTTCGGTGTGATGGGCAGGTTCAGGCTCTGCAGGTTGCTGCCGGACAGCACGACGATGTCCGAGATGCGCTGCGGACCGTTCGTGTACACCGAGTCGGCGATGCCGAGCGACGCCGTCAGCACACCCGCGTCCGGGGCGCGGAAGCGCAGCTCGTAGGGTTCGGCCGTGTTCGCGGTCGGCGCGACGCCCGCGATCCGGTACACACCGGCCGCGTCGACGACCGCCGACTGCAGCATCGCGCCGTTGCGGTACAGCTCGACGATCCAGCCCGACAGCGCGCGCTCGCCGCTGTCCTGCACGCGATCGAAGTCGGCGTCGTGCCAGGCCGCGCCGTTCAGCACGCCGATGCCCGGCATGCCACCGACCGCGATCGAAACGCTCGCGCTCGCCGTCTGCGTCGGGTCGTTCCAATAGACCGTGGCGGTGTTGGTGACGACCGTGCCCATCGCGAGGCTCGGGTTGATCACCGCGCGGAAGCGCAGCACGACCGAAGCGTTCGGCGCGAGCGGTCCGGACGTGGCGCCGTAGTCGGCGGTGATCAGCGAGCCCACCACCGCAACGCCGGTCGCGGAGCCGTTCATGGTCGCCGAGCCCGCGACGTAGCCGAGCGTGCCCGGCGTCGCGGCCTCGAGGTCGTCGCGGATCACGACCGCGTAGGCCGGCACTGCGGCGATGTTGACGACGCGCACGACGTACTCGAGCGTCGAACCGCCCAGCGCCGCGCCGCCGCCGACCACCGCGACCTGCTTGGTGATCGAGAGCTGCTGCGCGTTGCCGACCACGACCTCCGTCGGCTCCGGACCGGTGGTGGGGTCGCCATCGCCGTCGGTCAGCTGATCGGGCAGCTCGTTGCTCTCCACGAGCGCCTGGTTGCGGATGATCGTTCCCGCAGCGACGCCCGCGTTCACGCGCAGCTCGAGCTGGAGGACGGCGCTCGCGCCGGGCCCGATCGTGCCCGCGGCGACACCCGCCATCAGCGGGGACACCCCGCCGTCCGGCCGACCCACGGGTACACCGTTCAGCGTCGTGGAGTCCGGGACGTAGGTCGTGTTCGCGGGCACGGAGTCGCGGAGCACGACGCCGGTCGCCGCGAGGCCGCCATTGTTGTAGACCGCGATCGTGTAGCGGAGCACGTCACCCGGATCGACGACGCCGGCCGTTCCTCCGTCGACGAGCAGCGCCGCGCTCTTTGGCGCGAAGATCAGCGGCCGGTCGCCCACCGCATCGCGCGTGGGATCGTCCGGAGCCGCGGTGTCGGGGTCGTCCGAAGGCTGATCGATCACGCCGCCACCCGGCGCGCTCACGAACGCCTGGTTCGAAAGGATCGTCCCGTTCACCGCGGCCGCATCGACGACGACGTCGAAGACGATCGTGGCGACGTTGCCCGGCACAGCGGAGGCGTCCGCGCGCAGCGCCCCCGGCGTCGGATTCTCGGGGGCGTAGATCGCGATGCCGGTCGCGAGCGGCGAGCTGCCGGACGGGCCGTCCGGCACCGGGGCTCCGTTCAGGCGGGTGCTGCCGGCGACGTAGCGCGTATACGCGGGCACCGCGTCGCGCAGCACGGCATCGGTGGCGTCGGCGCTGCCGACGTTCTTGACCGTGATGGTGTAGCGCAGCGTCTCGCCGGCCAGCAGGATCATCGGGTCGCCCGTGAGATCGGCGGACCGCTTCTCCACCCGGAACATCGGCGCCGAGACGATCTGCACGCGCGTGGGGTCCTCGTCGCCCGAGACGAACGGATCGGCGGGGCCGTTGACGTTGGGATCGTCGCTGTCGGCGAACGGGGCGCCGCCGATCTCGAGCTGCGACTGGTTGGTCGCGCTGCTGCCGTTGGCGATCACGGCGGCGAGAACGATTTCGAACTCGACCTCCACGCTGGCACCCGCGGCCACGCTCAGATTGCGCACGTCGAGCACGCCCGTGCCGCTGGCCCCGCCCGTGGCGCTCGTGTTGCTCGCATCCGCGCCCGCGGGCGCCGCCACGAGCGTGAGCGTGCCGGGCTGGAAGACTGCGGGCGTGTTCAGGCGGTCGAGCTCGTCGCGGATCGCGAGGTTGTCGAGCGCTGTCGTGTCGCGGTTCTCGAGCCGCAGCCGGTAGCGGAGGCGGTCGCCCGGCGAGGCCTGGGTCGCGGGACTCGCGCCCGTGGTGACGTTGCGGACCGTCTTCTCGAACCGGTAGTCGCGGAGCTCCACCGTGACGGTGTGGGCGTCCTCGTGGTCGAGCACGCCGGGCGAGCCGTCGGTCAGGGTTCTCGTGAAAGTGACACGGTCCGGGTTGCTGCTCTCGTCGTCGAACCATTCGATCGCACCGGCGACATTGGTCAACGTCGCGTCGTCCTGGCTGTCGGCGTCGAGCACGGACCGATAGGTGATGATCAAACGCTCGCCCGTGTCGATCGCCGCCGCGGGCGTGAGCATCGCGAGCGTGAGCGCGCAGGACGGCGCACCGGCCCAGGAGAGAGCGAAGTCGGCTCCCGCGAGCAGGGGGCCCTTGCCGGGGACGGGCATGACGCCGTCGGCCGCGAAGACCTGCGCGCTCAGCAGCTCCGGCGTGGCATCGCACATGCCGCCCGTCGCGCCGTCCGGGAGCACGTCACGAATGCGTGTGTTCCAGGCGTCGTTGGGTCCGGTGTTCCGGGTATCGATCGTGAAGATGCCCGACTGTCCGACGGTCAGCGTCGCCGGGCCCGACTTCGTGACCTCGAGCACCGGCGGAACCAGAGTGAAGTCCGCGTCCAGGTTGGCGGTGTTTACCAGACCTCCCTCTCGGGTGATGAACTCGGCCACCGGATTGCCGTTGGCGTCGAGGAAGCTCATCGCCAGCGTGTAGGTCTTTCCGCCGACGGTGAACGTCGTCGGATCGGGCGCGTCGATGAACGTCACACGGTCGGTGCACCCTTCTCCGGGCGGTGTCGGATAGGGACAGGGCGTCTGGTTGTTCGGGGTTTCCTCGTGCGTGAACGTGAAGGTGAAGGTCAGCGGACCGGTCCGGACCCCGTTCACCTCGAAATCGAGGACGAAATCGAGCTGGACCGACGTCAATGAGGGGTCGGAGACCGGGAAGTTCCGGTGCGAGAACGTCGCAACCGGAAACGACTGAGGGTCCGGGATCGTGATCGAAACGTCGTAGCCGCTCTGCGGACCGGAGGTCGTACCCCAGCTGATGCTCGACGTCGGTACGCCGTTGGTGATGACGGGGTCACCCGGCTGGCTTCCGGGGACGTTGTCCAGTGCGTCGTGCCAGAACGCGGCCGCGGACGTGAACGTGATCTGAGCCTGGGCAGCCGCTCGCCCGGCCGGAAGCAGAGCTGCACCCATGCCGAGCAGCAGCGCGCAGAGCGCGTTGCAGAGCTTCGTCACGCTGTTCAGAGACCTTCGAGTCACTCTTCCTCGTGGCAGCGAATGGGGACGAACGCTTTGCCAGAAGAAACGAGTGCAGCCCGCGGTCGGGCTCGATTCTGGCGGTCCCGCTGTCGTGGAGCCGGTGGGCTCGGTAGACCGGAGACTTTGCGTCGCCACCTTTCAGTGGGTTTGCCTTTGTCTGAATCGCGGCTCTGGAAATGGATCAGTCTCTTGGGATCACTCCGTTCCGGCTCACGTGGCCGGGAGGAAATCGATCGGATACAGGATCGTGATCGCCGGGACCGCCTTGGCCCCGAAGTCGAAGGTCTTCACGCGTTCCACCACCTGGGCGGAGAGCTCGGGGGCGTCCATGTCGCTGCCGTGCAGCACGCACAGCGACACGCTGCCGTCGGGCTCGATGCGCAGGCGCAGCACCATCTGGCCCTTCAGGGTCGGATCGCTGCGCAGCTCGCGGTTGTAGAGCCGGTACAGCGCGGACTTGTGGCGATCGAAGACGATCTGGATCTCTTCGTCGGTGCGCCCGGGGCCCGGGCCGTCGCCACCGACCGGCCGGTCTCCGCCGCCGCCGTCGCCGATCGCCGCGATGGCGCTCGTCGCGCGTGCGACTTCCACGCCCTGCAGGTGCTGGCCGGCGCCGCCGCCCAGCCCGCGACTCAGTGCAGCCAGATTCACTCCGCCGCTCGAGCCCGGCGCTTGCGTCGTCAGCAGCGCGCGCTCCGGCGTGCCGCTCGCGGTCTCGCCGTCGTGGTTGATGCGCGCCTTCAGCCCGAGCTGCGCGACCGGCTGCTTGTCGGCGAGATCCGAGAAGCGCTCGCGAAACGCGAGGATTCCCTTCGCGCCGGGCGCTTGCTCTGGAGCGTTCGCGGGTCCCGTCTTGGCCGACTCCGCGGCCGCGAGCGCCTTCTCGGGCTCGGGCTTGCGCCGCTCCGGCTTCACTTCCTGCGTGACCGGCGGCAGCGCACGCGGCCGCTCGGGAATCAGGCGAGTGAAGCGCGGGGGCTCGTCGAGCGGAAGCTCGAGCGTGGGCAGCGGCAGCTCGATCAGCGGATGCAGCACGATCAGGAGCAGCGCGAGCACGAGCGAGGTGGAGAGCGACTTGCGGAAGCGCCGGTCCTCTTCGCCGCCGCGGCTCCACGGCATGACCAGCTCGCGCGAAGGCAGCACGTCGAGCTCGCGCTCGATCCGCCATTCGTGGCGCCGCTGCTCCTCTTCTTCCTCGGCGTCGCGGACTTCGTCTTCGAGGAACTCGGCGCCGTCCTGCTCCTCCTCGATCTGCTCGATCAGCCCCTCACGCCGCTCCTCGATCTCGGCAATCTGCTTGCCGAACACGTCGACGCGGCTGCGCGCGGCGCGGAGCTGGTCGTCGGCGTCGCGCCCGGCGCAGCGCTCACCCCAGAACAGGGGCGCGCCGCCAAGCTCGCCGAGACGCTCCAGCGCGACACAGGCCTCGCGCAGCACGCCATGCTGCTGGCGCTCGATCGCCAGGCCTTCGAGCTCACGATCGACGGCGCGCAGCTTGCGCACGAGCGCATCCAGCCGCGCGCGCGACCGCTCGAGCTGTGCGATCAGCTCGGGTTTTTCGAGAGAGGCGACAGCGTCCATTCAGTCACCCTAGGTGGGAGTGGTCTCTTTCTCGAGCACGGCGAGCGAGATCTTCCCGTAGCCCTCGCGCGTGCAGGTCGACATCACGCGCTTCACCAGCTCGTACGGGAGCGACTTGTCGGCCAGCACCGTGATCTCGCGCATCGCGGGGTCGTCCGCGGCGGCGTCGTGAATCAGCATCGGCCGGCTCAGCACCGCGCGGAGCGGCTCGATCTCCGCGGTCGTGGCCTCGCGGATCTCTGCGATGGCCACGACCCGCTCGCCCTGCACGAACAGATGTTCCTTCGTGATCATCACCACCACCGACTGCTTCGGCTGCTCCTGCGCGATGGACTGCGGGATCTGGACCCCCTGGCTGTTCTGGATCACTTCCACGTTCGCGGAGTACACGAGCAGGAACGCGACCATCACGGACATGATGTCGATCAGCGGGATCAAGTTGAGCTCCACTTCCGCAGAGCGGCGCAGGGAATGATTCCGGCGCGAGCGCTTCACCCGACTCATGGCGCGTCTCCCACGGCGATGTTCGTGAACAGCGCCACGCGCAGCGGTGGCGCGTCGGCGACGGTCCGGATCCCGGTCGGCTCGGACGGCTCCACCGGCTTCGGCGGCTTCGCGCTCCGGATCGCGTCCATCACCTGGATCAGGTGGTCGTACTCGATCTCGGGCTCCAGCAGCACCGATGCCTCCGTCGCGTCCGGGTAGTCGCGCTTGAGCGACAGCGCCATCTCGGAGAGCGTCTTCAGGTCGTACGTGCCGTTCACGTTGGGGATCACGGCGATCTTCTGTGCGCCGTTGGTGAGCTCGAGCCCCTCCTCGCGCACGATCACCTCGAGCCGGAACGCGGGCGCCGAGACGCCCGCGGCGTTCGAGCTCGGAAGATCGAGCTCGAGGATCGTGATGCGCGAGAACACCGCGGTCATCAGCAGGAACGTGACCAGCACTGTGAAGATGTCGATCATCGGCACGAGCATCAGCTCGCTCGCTTTGCGCTCCCGGCGCGCGACCTTTCTGCGCATGCGCCCGCCTATTCCTGCGCCGCCGACTGCACCAGCGCGCGGCGGCTCTGAGTCTGCGCCGCCTGACGCTCCGTCAGCACGTTCAGGAACTTCACGAAGGCCATCTCGAGGCTTGCGATCACCTCGCCCGTCTTGGTCTGCAGGAACGCGTGGGCGAACACGATCGGCACCGCCGTCATCAGACCGAACGCGGTGCAGTTCATGGCCTCGGAGATGCTGGCCGACAGCAGGTTGGCTTTGTCCGCGGGGTTCACGGTCGCCACCGCGCCGAAGGCGTGGATCAGACCGCTGACCGTGCCGAGCAGGCCGAGCAGCGTGGCCAGGTTCGCGAACGTGGCCAGGTAGTGCGTGCGTTTCTCGAGCTGGGGCGTGATCTCGATCATGCTCTCGTCCATCGCGATCTCGATGTCCTCGCGACGACGCACCGCACCCTGCCGCGCGAGGCCGATGCTGAGCAGCTGCGCGATCGCCGAGTCACCCTTGCTGGTCATCTCGCGCGCCTTGTCGAAGTCGCCACTGACCAGGACCGGCTGGACCTGGCTCCAGACGTTCTGATTCCTGGCCTTGACCAGCGTCAGCGTGATGTACCGCTCGACGGCGATCGCGGTCCCGACCGCGGCCACGAGCAGAATCGGGAACATGAAGGGACCGCCCGCTTCGAAGAACCTGACGACCGTGTAGACGATTTCCATGACGAACCTCCCGGACTCGAACCGTTGTTTCGTGCGCTAGCGACGACCCGCGTCCCCCGCTCCCGAGGCCGCCGCTCGAATCTGGTAGTAGTCGAGCTCTCTCATGAACACGTCGCGATCGACGGGCTGACGTCCGTCGCCGAGCGACGATCCGACGTCGAGCGTGTCGCCGAGGCCCGCGCTCTTCCACGGCACGATCACCAGCGACTTCGGTGCGTCGTCGTTGCCGACGATCGACATGCCCGAGAGCAGCTTGTCCTTGTCGACCGCTGCCGGCGGGTCTTCGGCTCGGGTGACGCCGGCCAGTGTGACCAGCGCCACGAAGAACACGAGGGTGCGATTCATGCCGTCTCCTACTTCCCCATTCGGTTGCGGACGTCGGCGAGCCAGATCGACGCGCTCTCGTCGCTCGGGACCGCGGCCGCGTACAGCGTGTAGTTGGCCAGCGCGCACTCCGGATCGGCCAGGTACACGTCGCACAGGATCGCGAGGTTCCGGCGCGCGTAGTGGAAGCCCGGGTGGATCTCGAGCGCTCGTTCGTAGCTCTTGCGCGCTTCCGCGAATCGGCCGGTCTTGCGGTAGACGATGCCAAGCTCGTTGTGCGCGACCGGATGCCGCGGGTTGAGCGCGAGCGCGCGCTCGAGGCTGGATTCCGCGCGCGCGAAGTCGTTGGTCTGCCCGTAGGCGATGCCGAGATCGATGTGCGCGGTAATCAGGTCTGGCGCCGCCTCGGTCACCCGCACCAGCAGGGGGATGCCGCTCTCGTATTGGCCGAGCTCCAGGAAGCGCAGCGCGCTCTCGAAATCCGCGCGCACGGCGGGAGTCACCGTGACCTGCTCAGTGATGGTGAACCCCCCGTCGTCGCGGATCTCGGTCCGGGAGGGGGTCGTGCTGCACGCGCACAGGCCGAGCGCGGCGATCAGCAGGAACGCGTCACGGCGCCTGGACATCGCCGGCTCCTTCGTCCGGGGCGGCAGGTACCGCCAGCTCCGGCGCGATCTCCGCCGGCACCGGCGCTGCGAGCGCCGCGGCCTTCGGGGTCTCGTACGCGTAGCCGTCGAGCGACGCGATCCAGCCGCTGCTGGCCTCGAACTTCGCGTAGCGGCCGGGCACCAGCGCTGCAAGTCGTGCCAGGCTCTTCTCGATCCACGGGTTGTAGATGCCCGCCGTCATGAGCTCGAGGTTCCTCTCGTGCACGTCGATGGCGCGCTTCTCGAACGGAGAGGCCTCGCCTTCGAGCGCCGACACGTACTCCTGCAGCCCGGCCGCATCGAGATCGTCCGGCCGCTCGGAGCCGACCAGCGCGAGGCTGAACTCGGAGTAGATCTCGGCCATGTAGTAGGTGGCCGCTGCCGTCACCTCGGCGACCTCGTAGTCCACGAGCCGGCCGAATGCGGCGAGCGCCTCCTCCATGCGCCGCTGCTTCTCCTGCAGGTTCCGCTCCAGCGGTCGGACCAGCTTCACCTCGTCGAAGCGCTGGAAGAGCTCCTCGGTCAGCACGAGCGCCGACTGCGCGGCGAGGTAGCGGATGCGCGCGCTGCGTGCGTCGCCCGCGGCCGCGTCGATCTTCACGATCTCTCGGAGCTGCGCGCGGTAGGCCGCGTCCTCCATTCTCGCCTTCTGGTGCCCGGCGATCTTGAAGCGCATCTCGACGGCGGTCTCGACCGGCTCGGCGAACTCGCCCACGTAGGCGAGCTGCACCGCCAGTGCGCGGTCGATCGCGTTTGCGGTCTCGTACAGCTCGCCGGCCGCCAGCAGCGCCTCGCGCCGAGCTTCCGGCTCCACCGCCTCGGCCGCGACGCGCTCGTACTCCTGGGCGGCGAGCGTCTGATCGCCTGCCTTCGCGCGCACGAACGCAATCTGCTTGGTGGCGTCACGCTGCAGCTCGTGTCCCGGGTGCTTCTCCCGGAACGACTCGAGCACGTCGGCTGCGCCGGCCCAGTCCTCGAGCGCGATCAGCGCGGCGCTCGCGTCGTACTCGGCGAGCGGGCGGATCTTCGAGTCGGGCGCGGCCTGCGCGACCCGCAGGAAGTGATTCGCGGCGGTCCGGTGGTCGCCCGCGACGTTGGCCTGCTCGCCCTGCTTGTAGATGGCGGCCGCCAGGTTTTCGACCGTGGCCGGGCGCGAGGCGTCACCGTTCGGTGTCAGCTCGAGCACCTGCGCGTAGGCCTGCTCGGCCTGAGGGTAGTCTGCGGTGTCGAGCGAGGCGTTCGCGATCACCGCCCAGGCGGAGCGGCGCAGCGCCACATCGCTGTCCGGATAGCCGTCGATCAGCCTGCGCGCCGTGGCGATGGCCCGCGCGAACTCCTTCATCTCGTAAAGATCGTCGACCGCGGCGGACAGCGTGGCGGGCACGTGCTCGTGCGCGGGGAAGCGCTCCGCGAAGCGCAGGGTGCTCGCGACCGCGTCGCGCTTGGCGAGCGTCTGCGCATCGCCCTGCGCCTGCTTCTGCTGCTCGCGGTGCGCGAAGATCGCGGCGTAGCCCGCGGCGGCGGCCTGCGCGTGCTCGGGATAGTCGTAGGCGGTGCGCTCGTACTCGCGCGCGGCGTCGCCGAAGTCGCGATGCTCGAGCATCAGGTCCGCGAGACGGTAGTGGATCGCGGGCGTCTCGGGGTCGGCGGGAAACGAAGCGAGGTATGCGCGGTACCAGGTGAGCGCCTCCTCGAAATGCGCCGGCTTCTCCTCCGGCCGCTCGGCCGCCTGGTAGAGCGCGTGGTAGTGACCGGCGAGATCCTGCAGGTTGGCGCGCAGGTAGCGCTGCACGTCCGGCGCCTCGCGCACGTCGAAGTGACGCCAGTACTCGGCCTGCAAGCCGTATTTGGCCGCGAACGCCTTCTTCGAGTCGAGCACGAGCTTGGGGAAGCCGCCCGCCTCGTAGATCTCGACCACGCGCATGCTGAAGTGCGGCGACATGCGGTGCAGCGGGTGGAGCGCGACGAACGCGTCGTACGCCGACGCTGCGTCCTGGTACCGGAGCTTCTCGAGATAGAACTCCGCCAGCCGGCTGTAGATGCGGTCCTCGTAGCTGCGCTCGCCGTTCGCGGCGAAGTACGCGCCGACCTGTTCGGGGCCGCCGAGATTCGAGAAGCACAAGCTGACGACGCGATACGTGTCCGCGATACGCCGCTCTTCGTCCTCGTCCACGGCGTGATCGAAGTCGTAGCCGGTCGATACCTTGTGATCGAGCAGCGCGATGTACTCGTGCAGCGCCTCTTCGTGCAGCTCCTGCTTGTAGAAGGTCCAGCCGAGCTTGTACAAGGCCAGCTCGTAGTACTCCGAGCCCGCGCCCAGCGAGCGCACCGCGGCGTAGGCCTCCTCGGCCTGGCGGTACTTCCGGCGGGTGAAGTAGTACTCCGCACGGCGGAACTGCACCTCGTCGAAGTGCGCCGAGGTGGGGAACTCGGCGGTCAACCGCTCGATCACGTCGACCGCCTCGTCGACCCGGCCGAGCTCGTCGAGCGCGCGCGCCTTCTGGTACAGCACCTCGTCGTTGTGCGGGTAGTTCGGATACGCGGCGAGGATCTGGTCGTAGAGCTGGATCGCCTCGGCCGGGCCCCCCGACGCCGGCGGTCGGCCGCCGGGGAGCTCGAGCGAGACGGTGTCGGCTTCGGGGCCGAAGCCGGTCGAGCTGGCCGCGCGCCGCTCGAAGTCCTGCTCCGACTCGACCGCGCGGCTCGCACCTGCGCTCTGCGGACGCGCGCGCGGGGCCTCGTCGAGCGCTGCGGCTTCCGGCGCCGGGAGCTCGGTGATCTCGCCGTCGCCGAGGATTCCGTACTCCTTCTCGAGCTTCAGATCCGCGAGCCGGCGCATCGCCTCGGGCGTGAGCGCGGACTCGGGTGCTCGCTCCAGGAACTTCTGGTAGCCGACCATCGCCTGCTCGAGGCTGTTCTCGACGCGCACTTCGCTCACGTCGGGCTCCACGGAGCGCAGCTCCGCGAGCGTGCGCCGGTCGGGATCGCCAGCGCAGGCGGCGAGTAGCGCCGGCGCGAGCAGCAGGGCCGTTCGAAGACGGAGCATCGCGCCGTTCCCCTCACTTGACCTGCGCCTTCGCGGCGCGGTCGTAGCTGTCTGCGAACGCGAAGCGGGCCTGGTTCAGTTGCGCTTCCAGATGCAGCCGGCGCTGCTTCAGCTCCTGCACGGCCACGGTCTCGAGCATGTGTCCCTGCCGCTCCATCAAGAGGGCGAGCTGCTCGAGCGCGGCGGCGCTGCGCGCGCGGAGGTCCTCGATCGCGGGCGCGTAGCCGATGTAGCTCTGCGTCGCGGCCTGGCGCGCGCGCACGAACGAGTCGTACTGCGCGGTCAGCTTGTCCACGTCGGCGTTGAGCGCGCGAAGGTGCTTGTGCGCGTCCGTCAGGCGCTGGTGGTAGTTCATCTCCAGGCTCCAGGTCAGCACGCCCCGGAGGCGCCGGATGCGGAGCCGCTGCTCTTCGGTCGGCTCGCCGATGCGCGCCTCGAGCGCGTCGATCGCGCGCGCGGAGAGTTGCTCGTCGGCCGTCGCCAGGTAGTCCGGGCGCGGCGCGATCAGCATGTGCTGCAGGCGTTGGTCGATGCGATCGCGCTGCTCCACGCGCAGGCGGATCTGCGAGTCGAGCGTACGGAACTGGCGATCGATCTCCGGCAGCAGCGGCTCGTAGTACGCGCGCCGCACGCGAATGATGTCCTCGAACGCGTCGAGGCTCGCGCGCCAGGCAACCACCTTCTTGCGCATGTCCTCGAGGTCGAGATAGTTCTGTAGACCCGTCTGGAACTCGTGCGACGCGATCAGCGTCGCCAGGTAGAAGGTCTCCGGTGCGTCGGGCAGACTGCGCAGGCGGATCACCCAGTCCTTGTCCTGGCGGATCTCCTCGCGCACCAGCGCCTCGAGGAACTTGCCGCCGGCGATGCTCTCGAGCGATGCGTCGAGCTTCGTGAGCTCCGTGCCGTAGGCCTCGACCGCCCGTCCGTACAGAGTGGCCGCGCGACCCTGCACGCCCAGCTTGCTGTACGCGAACGGCAGCGCGAGCAGCGCCTCCTGCACGGCGACGTCGGTGGCTTCGCGCTCGGCAAGAATGCTCCACGGCACGAGCGCGCGCTCGAACTTCTCGGCGCGGGCGTCCGCCCAGCCCGCGCGCAGCAGCGCCTGGTTCGAGAACGGTCCTTCCAGCCGCACGCGATCGAGCGAGCGCTCGGCCGGCTCGAACGCGGAGGCCTCGAACTGCAGGGTCCCCAGCACCAGATTCGACTTGTCGATGATCGCGACCGCGGCCGGGTCGCGGCTCGTAAGCCGTCCCGCGCGGTCGAGCTGCTCGCGGGCCTCTTCGGCGCGGCCCTCCTGCAGAAGCGCCACGCCGAGGTTGTACGCGGAGAAGCCTTTCAGGACTTCCGAATCCTGCAGGCGCTGCAACACCTCGACCGCTTTCGCGGGCTGGCCCAGCGCCAGGTAGATGTTCGCGCGCAGGAACTCGACGTCGTCGCGGATCGTCTCGGGAACCTCGCCGTGGATCCGCTCCAGCACCGAAAGCGCGTCGCCGGGCTGATCCTTTTGGAAGTGGAGGCGCGCGAGCCGGAACGCCGCGTCGTTGCGGATCCGCTCGTCGACGTCGGCCTCGAGGACCGCCTTGATCGCGCGCCCGGCGCGGTGGTGCATGCGGTAGCGCAGCTCGAAGTCACCGACGTCGAAGTTCGCGTTCTGGATCTGCGGGTAGAGCGAGTCGAGCTGCGGCTCGTCGACGGCGTAGTGCTGCGCGATCTCGGCGTCGAGACGCTGCAGCGCCTCGAACCAATGCTCCTGGTAGGCGTAGTAGAGCGCCTCTCCGAAGTGGAGATCGCGGGGCTCCTCGGCGGCCGCTCCGCCCAAGGGCAAGAGCGTCGCGGCGGCGATCGCGATCTGTCGGCGGAGACGCAGGTTCACGAGTCAGAAACCTCCGAGCTGGATGCCGACGTCGGAGCCGTTGCCCGCGAGCGTCAAGCCCACCAGCTTCGGCCCGACGTCCTTGCTGAAGCTGAAGCTCTGGCGTCCGGTGACGTCCACGCCCCCGGGTCGCTTGCCGGCCACCGAGATCTCGAGCTCGTGCTCGCCGGTGCGAACGTTCCCGGTGTAGATCCGCTGCACTCCGCCCTTCCGCAGCGCCTCGAGCTCCTTGAAGCTGTAGATGTGGCGAGCGACGGGCTCACCGTCGAGCTGGATCTGCACGGAGTCGACCTGGAAGGGGTCGCCCTCGGCGAGCGAGACGAACACCGCGACCTGCGTGTCCGACGGATACAGCAGGCGCTCTTCGAGCGAGGCGAGCTCGGCGGCGATGCCGAGCACGTCCGACTTGATCTCCTGGACCTGCTCGTCGAGGCTCTGCACCTGCTCCTTGGAGCCCGCGCGCGCGAGATCCGAGGCGATCGCGCTCGAGATCAGCAGGACGAGCAGCGCGATCCGCGCGCCGGTGCGGTCTCGACGTGTTCTGTCGACGAGGCTCATGAAGACTCTCCCGTACAGGTGAAGTCTCTGATCCCCTCCTCCGACTAGGCCTTCGGTGGGATCGGAGCGGCTACTCGTGCGCCGCATCACAACAGGCAGCGCGGGCCCGCCAGCGCGCTCGGGACGGGCGTTCTACACCGAAAAGCGTCGAGTTGCGCGCGCGCTTTCCGGTCCCGTGTGCGGGATCACACCTATCGGTGTGCGGCTGCGGCGAATGGCTCCGCAGCGACTCGGCTGCGCATGCGAGCAGGTCGCTCGCACCCGCTCATGGCCGGATCGCGCCGAGAGTGTCGTCGTTCCTCGCGTACGGTGCGAGACGTGCGCCATCGCAGAATCCGGGGTCTTCGAAGCAATGCGTGCTTCTGCGGAGGCGATTGGCGCGCAGCTTGCAGCCCAGGTGAAGATGATGAGCACCTGGTTCAGGTCGGCGATGTTCCTGTCTCTTCTGTCTCCATGCTTGTCCGGCTGCTTCAACAGCGTTGCCACGCGTCTCCTCCCGCGCGAGGACGGAAGCCTCTCCGCGGTCTCCGTGGCGAGGGAGGAATCGCCGGCAGCGTCGCGGAACGTCGTCGAGGCCAATCGCCATTGCGAGGACCAAGGGCGAAGGGCGGTCTTCGGGGAAGAGCAGACGGAATACCAGGGCGTGCTCACCAAGCGTGGCGAGGCTCTCGCCCGAATCGCCAAGGCCATTCCCGGCTTCGGAGGCCAGCTGACCTCCGACGAGGACTACCGCGTCACCACGAGCTTCAGGTGCGTTGCGCTGGAGTGAGCGGGCTCGACTTTCGATCGCGACTCAGGTGCAGCCTCGAAACAGGAACAGGACGACCAACACCGGAATCGGAATTCCCAGCAGCCAGAGAATCGCCCAACCCGCGCGGCCCTCTTGATCCTCGACGAGCCGCGCGAGGCGCTTGGGCGCACAGATCGCATCCGCCTTCTCGCAACCGTTTCCCCAAACGTCGCAGCTTTTCATGAAGCCCCCTGTCCAGTTCAGCTTTCCGCCGACCTGTAGGAGCAAGCGGCGTGCCGGCGCGACCGAAGTAGCGGAGGTCTCGCCTCCTCCGCGTCTCGACCGGGGTGGGTGGTGCCGGCCTCGTCGCCGACAACGATTCCGATCTTCTTCATTCGGGACGCGATGAAATTCCTGGACTTCGTCCGTGCCCGGAAGCCCGAGCCGAGGTCAGCAGCGCGGCCAGGACTGCGTGCAGAACCACCGCCGGCCAGAGGAGCGTGCCGCTCCACTCGCCCTCGAAACCGACGTACGCGAGATACAGCGTGACCGTCGCGCCGTAGCTCAACATTCCCACGCGCGCTGGGCCCGGCCAGCAAGCCAACCCCAGACCGATCAGCGCGATGCCGGCCACGCGAGCCACGGGCACGGCGATGCCGGTCAACTCCGTGCCGAGCAGCAGCTGCCCGACGAGCGCGGGAGCGATCAGCAGTGCCCCACCGGTGGCGATCTCACCGACGGCAGAGAGCGCGAGTGCCCCTGTATGCCATGTCTTCGGCATGCCCGTCCCTTCGTCAACCCGAAGATCGAGCCGCCCAGCCGAGCCAGAGCAGCCCGCTCGCGGCGAGCCAGCTTCCCGCGACGCGCACCGCGATCCGTCCCCAGTCGAAGCGGATCGCCACAACCAGAGCGGACGCGAGCGCAGAGAGCGCGAACACCGCCGCCGTCATGCCGACGAGCGCGCCGAGCGTCGACGCGGACCCCCCGAGGCCGCTGCCGTCCAGGAATCCGTGGTACGCGCCGGTGCACGCGGCGAGCGCGCTGACTGCGCGCGGGGACAGCTTCGCGTCGAGCGCCAGCAACGCCCCCAGGCCGAGCACCCATAGCGCCGTCGCGACTGCGTTCTCGGCGACGGCGGGAGCCGCGGAGCCGGCCAGCGCGGCGATCAGCCACGCTCCCGGAAGCACGAACAACGCTCGGCGCGCGGACTCGGCTCCGCGCAGGCCGGCGAACAGCGCGAGCGCGAGCGCGCAGAGCAGATCACCGGGGCTCTCCAGAAAGTGGGCTGCACCATCGTAGAGCGGGCCCATGCCGGTCGAGTTCAGGTGCGCCTCGGCCGAGCCCGGGCACACCGTGAGAGCAAGCAGCAGTACGAGAAGGCCGCCTCTCCTCATACGACCGCCCGCCAGAGGAAGAACACGCCGCCCAGCGTCACGCCAGCACCCGCGACGCGCAGCAGCGTTCGACCCCACGAGAAGCGATGCACCGTACCGACGGCGATGCCGAGCGCGTGCAAACAGCCGGTCGCCGTCACGAAGCCCACGCTGTAGAGCAGCGCGCTCTGCCCCGGCGGCAGCTCGGTGCCGTGCGCGTGGCCGTGGAAGATCGCGAAGATCCCCACGACGAGCGCGGCGACGACGAGCGGCGGGCGCAGCTCGAACATCACGGCCGCGCCGAGCAGGACGGCCGACGCCGCGATCCCGTACTCGACTCCGGGCAGAGACACGCCGAGCAACCCGAGTATGCCGCCGAAGGCCATCACGATCGGAAACGCGACGGGCAGCACCCAGATCGCGGGTGCGCCGAGCTGCGCGCCCCACAGTCCGACCGCGACCATCGCCAGCACGTGGTCGAGTCCCGCGATCGGATGCGCGAAGCCGGTCGCGAAGCCGACCGCCTGGCCCGCCTGCGCGTGCGCCGACGCGATCCCAGGTAGGACGAGCGCTACCAGGACGACGCCGAGCAGCAGCGCCAGACGCTGGAGCGTCCAGAACGCGCCGAGCGAGCCGACCGCGTAGCCCGGCAGCGCCTCGACCCAGCGCGGCCAGCGGACCGCGAGCACCCGGAAGGAGCGTTCGAGCGCGAGGATCAGCGCGACGAAGCCGAGCTGTCCCAGCTCGACGCCGACGTTGAAGCTGACCAGCGCGAGCGGCAGGTCGCTGCGCGGCAGCCCGGCGTCGCTGAGCGCCGTCGCAAAGCCGAAGCCGTGCAGAAGGCCGAAGGCGAATGCCACGACCCACGGGTGGCGGATCGTGAAGCTCGTCTCGCCGCGCCACGCGCGCACGATCTCGGGCCCGAGGAACAGGATCGAGAGCGCGATCGCCGCGTTCAGCGGCGGGAGCGGAACGCTTGCGTAGCCGAGCGTCGCGATCGCGAGCGTGATGCTGTGCGCCAGCGTGAAGGCGGTCACGGTCTTCAGCAGCATCCAGCGGTCCCGCACGATCAACAGCAGCCCCAGCACGAACAACAGGTGGTCGGCGCCGAACGAGATGTGCCGGACGCCCTGCACGACGTACGTCTCCGCGACCTCCCACCCCGACTGCGACGCCGCGATCTCGACCCACGGCTGTGAGCCGCGCGCGATCGCCGTCCAGGTCCGACCGTCGAGCAGCTGCACGCGCACGAGCACGTCGGTGATCGTGAGCGAGAGGCCGGCGAACTCGATGCGCTTGCCGCCGAGCCCGCCCGGTCCGGCATCGAGCCAGCGCCGCTCGACGATCGAATCGGCGAGCTCCTGCACTTCGGGCGGCCGCGCGTTTCGCACGTCTTCCGGGATCTTCAGCGCGATCGGAAGGCGCATGCCCGACAGCACGGGCGTGCGCCAGAGCACGTCGAACCTCCCGGGCGCGGTTTCGCGCAGCTCGAGATACGCCGGGCGCGACTCGTGCGCCTGCGCGACTCCCGCGACGAGCAGCGCGACCAACACCGCGAAGAGTCGGATCACGACGGCGGCGGCGCCGGCAACAGCACCGTGTACTTCGCGCGCATCGCCTTGTACGCGTCCGCGCGCGCTCGTTCCTTCTGCTCGCCGAGCCAGGCCGTCTTCACGTCCGGCTCGACCTCCTCGAAGGCGGGCACGCGCCCGGGAACGACCGTGTCGACGAAGACGAGGTGCCAGCCGTAGCCCGACTCGATCGGGCCCCGCCACGAGCCCGGCTCGAGCTTCCCGACCGCGACCGCGAAGGCCGGGCCGAACTCCTTGGCGAGCTCCGCGGCCGTTCGCTCGCCGTAGTAGTCCTGGAACATGAACGGGTCCGCGAGCGCGGCGGCGAGCGGCGTGTCTTGCGGCTGGCCCTCGAGCTTCGCGAGCGCCGCAGTCGCGTCGTCGCGTGCTCTGTCGCCGCGTCGGTCGGAGCCGAAGTACAGGTGCCGGAAGCTCACCCGGCTCGGCAGCGCGAACTTGTCGCCGTTCGCTTCGAACCACGCGCGGAGCTCGTCGCTCGTGGGCTCGCGCGCGGCCGCCACGTCCTCGGCCAGGAACTGCATCTTCTGCGCCATGCGTCGCTTGACGATCTCGTCGTCCTTGTCGAGCCCCATCGCGAGGGCCTCCCGATACAGGATCTCCTGCTCGACCTTCTGCTCGACGAGCTGCGCGAGCTCCTGCGGCGTCGGTGGCCGGCGCCACTGCGACTGGTACAGCTGGGTGAGCTGGGCGATCTCGTCGATCGACAGCCGGATCTCCGTCGACGGCACGGTCGCCGGACGCCTCGACTGCGTGAGATCGTAGAGGCCGAACAGCAGTGCGCCGATCAGCAGGAAGTGGATGAGGGGCTCGCGCAGGAGGCGTCTCACGGGGCTCACGCCTCAGCCGGGGCTCACAGCTCCGACTCGACCTTCTTGAGCGCCGTCTCCGCCATCCCCTCGATCATCTTCCGCCGCATCTCCTCGCGCATGACCTGGAACTTCTGCTGCTGGTCCGGATTCAGAAGCGGCGAGATCTTCTCGTCGAACGAGACGCCGATCTTCCGCAACGCCTCCACCTTCTGCACGCCGCTCTTCGACGTGTCCTTCTTCAGCGCCCCCAGCGCCTGCACTTCCTGCTGCAGGAGCGGGACGATCTGCTTGCGCTGCTCGTCCGTGAGACCGAGCTCGATCGAGAACTGGTTCGACATCGCGACGAGCGGGTTCGCGGCGATCTGCGGCGCGGGAATGATCTCGTAGTTGACGTAGCCGAACTCGTTGCTGCGCGCGGCGTAGGTGGTGTTGCCCACCTTGTAGAACGTGAACGAGTACGGATCCTGCGCCACCGGGATGACGAGCTTCCCGCCTTCGATCTTGTAGGCGTGGGTCATCCCCTGATAGCCGTCGCGCTCGACGTTGCCGAAGGCGCTCGGCATGAGCGCGCTCGATCCGACGCGGAACACGATCGTCTGACCCTCGGTCGTGAAGTTCTGGCTGAACTGCTCGCCCGTCACGTCGTTCCGCATCCAGAGGGCCTTGCCGACGATCAGCGCCTTCAGCTGCGCGTCGTTCAGCGGATTGATTCCCTTTTTCTTCAGGTCGGAGACGGTCGTGCCCGCGGGGGCCTTCGCGCGCGCCTCGGCCGACGGCGAGTACCAGATCGGCGAGCTCCACGCGCGCTCCTGGCCCGTCAGCGGAACGACGTCGGGCGGCGGCAATTTCGCCTTGACGGCCTGGATCAGCGTCCAGCGCGGCGTCGGGATCTCGAGCACGCGCGCGTAGTAGAAGGCGTGCTGGCTCGCGTCGAACTCCGGGTCCGTCCACACCGTCTTGAGCTCCGTCGAGCCCACGCTGTTGCTGTACGTGGCCTTCTCGATGTCCACCGTGCTCTGGATCGCCGGCACGCGCCCCGACCACTTGTCGGGCTTGCGATCGCCGGACCACGCGACGTCGTAGACCTTCTCGAAGCTCTGGCCGTTCTGCGTCCAGCCCTTCACGACTTGGACTCGGTCGAGGTTGGCCGACGTCGGATCCTTCACCGCCCACACGACGAACTTCGGGGCCGTGCCCGTGCCGCCCGCAGGCATCGGCGGCAGGTCCGCGCCCATCGGCACACCGCCCGCGTAGGATTGCTTCACCCAGTCACCGGCGCCGACGAGGTCGTTGCCGTAACCCCATCCGCCGAAGTAGCGCACCTTGATGTGCGGGCCGCTGACG
>CAZMKX010000003.1:0-34931 GCA_964566375.1 uncultured Myxococcales bacterium | reverse complement strand
TCGGCCGGGCGAAGCCGAGCAGCGACTTCACGAGCCCGTCCAGGCGCTCCGTCTCGTCGCGAATGAACTGGCAGGCGCGGAACGCCTCGTCTCCCGCCTCGAAGCTCTCCTGAACCATCGTCGCCGAGGCGCGGATCACGCCGAGCGGGTTGCGAACCTCGTGTGCGATGCCCGCCGCCAGCCGGCCGAGCGAGGCGAGCTTCTCGTTCTCGGCCGACGCCGCGTGCGTGGCCGCCAGCTCGTCCATCTGACGCGAAATGGTGTCGGCGTCGATGCGTGCCTGCGCGCGCGCGCGCACGAGCCGCCCGATCAGGTAGCCGAGCAGGGCGAAGCTCGAGCTGAAGGTCGCCGCCACCGCGAGCGTCGCGCTCCGTCCGGCCACGGTCATCTCCACGCCCGAGGCGAGCAGGAGCCCGGTGTCGAACGCGCCCATCGCGAGGCCCGCGAGCGCCCCGTAGACGTCCCAACGCCGGATCACGTGCGCCTCCCTGCTCCGCGTTCCATCCTAGCAGCGCCACGCAAGCGCCGTGCCCGGCGCCCGCTCCCGCACGAAGCCGGGCGCCGATGCGCGCGTTGCGGGGCCGCAACGGGTGTTGCAGCCGTGCCACACCGTCCGGCGTGCGCGCCGCGGGACGCGACGCGGGCTTCGGGCACGGCGCTTGCTCCGCTCTCGACGGCAAGGAGGATCACCCATGAACGTTCGAGTCATCGCTCTCGCCGCGGTCTTCATCGCTTTCGCCGTCTTCACTGCCGAGGCCTTCGCCCAGATGGGGCTCGTCGGCTTCTTCGCCGCTCACGGCGCGAACCTCGCCACGATGCAGGTCTTCATCGATCTCGTGATCATGGGAGCGATCCTGCTCGGCTTCGTCTGGAGCGATGCCGGTGAGCGTGGGCTTCCGCGCATGCCGTACGTGATCGCGACGGTGCTGCTCGGCTCGTTCGGGCCGCTCGCGTACCTGATCCACCGCGAGCTCGCGAGCAGGACACACGCTTCGAACGCGACCCGCTCGAAGCCCGCGCGCGCCGTCTAGACGATTCCCGACTCCCGCAGCTTCGCGCGCGCGTCGGCGTCGATCCCGATCTCTTGCAGGATCTCGTCGACGTGCGCGCCGAGCGCGGGAGCGCCGCTGCGGACGCGGAGCGGCGTGCGCGAGAGCTTCGCGGCCGGTCCGATGATGGGCGTGGGCACGCCGTCCTCCTGCGCGACCGACTGCAGCATGTCCCGCGCGAGCACGTGCGGGTCGCGCGCGGCGTCGGCGTAGCTGTTGATCGCTCCCGCGGTGAGGCCCGCCGAGACGAAGAGGCGCTCCAGATCGGCGACCTTGCGCGACGCGCAGAACTCGCTCACCAGCCGGTTCGCCGCGGGGCGGTTCCTCACGCGCGCGGGCACGGTCGCGAAATCGGGGTGCTCCGCGAGCTCCGGGCGGCCCATCGCGCGCGCCAGCTCCCGCCAGTGCGAATCGAGCAGGACCCCCGCGTAGATCCAGCCGTCCGCACAGCGCCACGCGCTCGACGGCGCGCAGAAGCTGAACTCGTTTCCCCAGCGCTCGAGCGGAAGATCCTGCGCGCCCATCGTCAGGTACGCGTTCGAGGCGGCGAGCATGCCGTCGAGGAGCGCGACGTCGACGCGCTGGCCTTCGCCCGTGCGCATGCGGTGGGCGAGGGCGCCCAGCGCGGCGAGCGCCCCGTTCAGTCCGCCGAGATCGTCGGCCAGCCAGGTCGTCGACTTCGTCGGCCCGCCGTCGGGCGCGCCGTTCAAGGCCATGTAGCCCGAACGCGCCTGTGCGATCGGGTCGTAGCCCGCGCGATCGTGATCGGGTCCGAACTGCCCGAAGCCCGAGATCGAGACGTAGATGACGTCGGGCTTCACGCGACGCACATCGGCGTAGCCTACGCCCCACTCGTCGAGCGTGCCGGGGCGGAAGTTCTCGACCACGAAGTCGCTCGTCGCGGCGACCTTCAGGAAGACCTCGCGTCCTTCGGGCCGGCGCAGGTCGAGCGTAAGGCTGCGCTTGTTCCGGTTCACGGTCGCGTTGAAGGCGGAGATCGGCTTGTCGTGGCCGGGCAGGAAGGGCGGCAGACGCCGCGCGACCTCGCCGCCGGGAAGCTCGACCTTGATCACGTCGGCGCCGAAGTCGCCGAGCAGCGCCGCGCACATCGGGCCCGCCCAGGTCGTGCACGCCTCGAGCACGCGCATGCCCGCCAGCGGACCGGTCAGGTCACGGCGAGCCTCGGCGAAGAACGCGTCCTTCTCCATCACACCGTCCCCAGGAGCTGTTCGGTTTGCGACTTCGACTCGAACGTCCGCCGCGCGATGTCGGCCGTCGCGGCAGCCAGGTCGAGCCGCGGAACCGGCTGCGCGTCGCGGCAGTACACGAAGGCAGTCGCGCAGTAGTCGTCGACTCGCTCCCCGAGCCCGTGCACGGCGACCGCGGGATTGTCGCGAAACCAGCCCCGACCGGCCGGGGGATTCCCGCGCTCGAAGCGCTCGAGCTCCGCCTCCGCGCCCTTCGGCACCACGACGTAGCCGATCTGCTGGATCGTCACTCGCAGGTCGCGCGCGAAGACGACGGGATCGAGCACGTGCCAGCGGTAGAAGCTCGTGAACTCGGGGATCGCCGGGCCGTCGGGCGCGCGCACCTCGAGCGGCACCCCGCCGTACAGCGCGAAATGCTCGCCCATCCCCCAGGCCGTGCCGACGTAGTCCTCGAGCCCGGTGCCGCAGATCGTCGGGTGGCTCGTGTCGCCGTCGCGATAGATCTTCAGCTCGCCCTCGCCATACCAGCCGAAGTGCGGCGCGGGCAGCGGACGGATCCCCACGCTGCAGCCCAGATACCGACCCGGGCCGCGCAGCCCCGCGCTGATCGTGAAGTCCTCGCGCAGTCGCGTCGGGTTCTCGCGCCGGAACGAGGCGTGAAGCAGTCCGGTGTCCGCGGACTGGTTCGGCTCGAGCGTGTAGTCGAGCTGGTAGTAGAGGAACATCGGCCGGCCCGCGCCGTTGGTCAGCTCCACCCGGATGCGCTGCCGGAACGGAATCGGGAAATAGGCGTTGAAGCCGCGGCCCTGGTGCACCGCCGTGAGCGCCGAGACGTAGTGCGCCGGGCGGCCGTGCGGAAGCCCGAAGAAGTCCATGCACGGCACCGAGATCGACGGCTCGGTCGCGTCGTCGTAGAAGACCTCGACGAACATCGCGCGCATCCACTCCGGCCGCGCGGGCGGGAACGTCATCCAGACGTGTCGGATCGCGCCCGGCCCGGCCAGATCGGCCAGGACCACGCGCTCGCCGGGCGCGAGCTCGCGCATCGGAGCGCCCTTCCGGCCGCCGCAGGCGGTGCCGCCGGCGCCGCGCGCGCCGCCGGGATTCTCGAAGGTGACCGCGCGCGAGTCCAGCGACAGGTCGATCACGGACGGGTCGGCGGAGCGGAACATCGGGCGACTCTACCGCGAACGAAGCGGTCGAGGGAAGCCGCGCGCGCGTGGTACCGTGCGGGCGATGAAGTCCCTGACCCGCAACGGCGTGAAGCTCTGCTACGAGGACTCGGGAACGCGTTCGGCGCCCGTCGTCTTCGTGCACGGCTGGTGCTGCGACCACACCTACTTCGCTCCTCAGGCCGCCCACTTCGCGACTCGACACCGTGTCGTGTCGGTCGACCAGCGCGGGCACGGCGAGAGCGACAAGCCCGTGCAGGCCTACACGATCGAGGGCTTCGCCGACGACCTGGCCTGGCTCTGCCGCGAGCTCGGTCTCGTCCGACCGGCGCTCGTCGGCCACAGCATGGGCGGCGCGGTCGTGCTCGCGGCCGCCGCACGCCACCCGGATCTCGCGCGCGCGGTCGCGCTCTGTGATCCCGCGGTGATCGTGCCCGAAGTGGTGCTCGCGGGAATCCGGCCGTTCATCGCGAGTCTCGAAGGCCCGGGGTATCGCGCGATCGCCGAGAGCTTCGTCGCCGAGCGCCTGTTCTCGAAGCGCGACGATCCCGAGCGGAAGGCCCGCATCGTCGACGCGATGGCCTCGGCGCCGCAGCACGTCATGCACTCGTGCTTCCACCACCTCTTCTCGTTCGACTCGGAGAGCGCCGCGCGCGCCTGCAAGGTTCCGGTGCTGCTGATCGACGCCGAGGCGCCGATCCCCGACCGCGCGCGCTTCAAGTCGCTCTGCCCGCAGCTCGAGGTCGCGCAGACCGCGGGCGCCGGTCACTTCCACCAGCTCGAGGTTCCGGAGCAGGTGAACGCGATGCTGGAGCGCTTCCTGTCCCGCACCGCCTGAGTCGCGCGCGAACGCGACGGAGCCGCGATGCTCGAGACGCTCGTAGACCTGGCTCGGTACCCGCTGAACGCCCTCGATGGTGCGCGCGGGCGCGAGGTGATCGCGCGAGCGCGGGCGGACCTCGCACGCAGCGGCGCCGTCGAGCTGCCCGGATTCCTCACGCGCGCGGGGCTCACGCTCGCGCTCGACGACGCCCGAGCCCTGGCGAAGCTCGCCTACCGGAGCGGCGGGATGGGCACGGCCTATCTCGAGCTCCCCGACGCAACCTGGCCCGCCGATCATCCGCGCAAGCACTTCGGGCGCTACGACGTCGGCGTGGTCGCCTACGACCGGTTTCCGAGCGATTCGCCGATCCGGCGCCTGTACGAGGCGCAGGCGCTGATGGACTTCGTCGGCGCGGTGCTCGAGCGGGGACCGCTGTTCCGCTACGGCGATCCGTTCGGCGCGCTGAACCTCGCGGTGATGCGCGACGGGGACCAGCTGCAGTGGCACTTCGACCAGACCGACTTCGTCGTCTCGCTCGCGCTCCAGGACTCGGAGGAGGGCGGTGATTTCGAGGTCGCGCCCAAGATCCGCTGCGCCGCCGACGAACGCTACACCGAAGTGGGTCGCGTGCTGCGCGGCGATTCCCGCGACGTCAGCCGCCTGCCGATGCAGCCGGGGACGCTCCTGATCTTCGAGGGCCGCAACTCGCTCCACCGCGTGAGCCCGCTGCGCGGACCGACCGAGCGCCTGGTGGCGCTGCTCGCGTACGACACGAAGCCCGGGACCACGAGCTCTCCGCTGCTGCGCATGGCCCGATACGGCCGTGCCGGCTAGCGGCCCGACGCGCATCGAGCGGGACGCACTCGGCGAGGTCGAGCTTCCCGCCGAGGCCCTGTACGGCATCCAGACCGCGCGCGCGCTCCAGAACCTGCGCTTCTCGCGCAACACGCTCGGCGAGCGTCCGGCCTACCTGCGCGCGCTTCTGCGCGTGAAGCGCGCGGCAGCGCGCGCGAACGAAGAGTCGGGCGTGATCGACGCCGTCGTCGCGGACGCCATCGAGCGCGCGGCGTTGGCGCTCGAGGCGGGCGCGCACGCCGATCAGTTTCCCGTCGATCTGCTCGGAGGCGGCGGCTCGATCGGCGTGCACATGAACGTGAACGAGGTGCTCGCCCGGCTCGCGAACGCGACGCTCGCGGAGGTCGGCGCCTCGCAGTCGACCGCCGACGTCTGTCACTCCGCTGCGCGGCTCGCGATCCGCGATCTCGCGCGTCCGCTCGACGCCGCGCTCGCCGTCGCCGTCGCCACGCTGCGCGCGAAGGCGACGGAGCTCGAACCCGTGCGCACGCTCGCGCGCACGTGCCTTCGCGATGCGCTTCCGGTCTCCGCAGCCGTCCTCGTCTGCGGCTGGGCGGGCGCGCTCGAACGCGCGCGTGGAGCGCTCGCAGGCGCGCTGGCGCCGCTGGACGCGATCGCCCTCGGTGGAACGGTGATCGGCACCGGCGACGGCGCGCCCGAGACGTACCGCGCGCGCGTGGTCGCGATCCTGGCCGGAATCGAGGGGCGTCCGCTCACGCCGCGCGCCGATCTGCCCGGCGCGCTCCAGAACGGCGACGATCTGCGCGCGGTCTCGGCGGCGGCGGTGGCCGTCGCGAACGCGCTCCTGAAGATCGGCCAGGACTTGCGGCTGCTCTTCTCGGGGCCCGAGGGGGGCTTCGCGGAGCTCGAGCTTCCGCACGTCATGGCCGGCTCGAGCTTCTTCGCGGGCAAGTCGAACCCGGTCGTGCCCGAGACCGCCATCGCGTGCGCTCTGCAGGTTCTCGGCCTCGACCGCGCCATCCAGGCCGCGGCCGAGCGCGCGGAGCTCCATCTGCACGTCTTCGACGGCTTCGCGGCGGCGAATCTCTTCGACGCGCTCGAGCTCGAGGCGAACGCGGTAGCGCTGCTCGACGCGCGTTGTCTGCGCGGGCTGCGCGCGAACGAGGCGCGCTGCGACTCGCTCGCCGGGCGGGCCCGCTCTAGCTGACGCGGCCCTGCGCCGTCTCGTCGCGGTGCTTCTTCAGGTACGGCATGAACGGCGTTCCGCCGGTGCCGACGGCCGTGGGGTTCGACGCCGCCGACTGGCTCTGCCGGTAGATGTAGCGCGCGGCGTAGTCGAGGTGCGTGGAGCGGAACGCCTCGAGCCAGCGCAGACAATCGTTGTAGGCCTCGCCGAGCTCGCGGCTTCCGCACGACACGACGGCGGCCCGGATCGACGGTGCGGCTTCCACTGCCTCGACGAACGCGCGGTGCCGCGGCGGCATGTACGCGCGCATCTCGAGCAGGTACGCACGCAGCGGGTCGTCGGCGTGGACGACGCCGAGTGCGGCGTCGAGCACCGGGACGATCCCGCTCTGCGCGCCGGTCTCGCCGCGGAACGACTGCGGCCGCTCGCCGAGCTCGGCGACTCCCTCGTACACCAGACCGTGTGGCAGGAGCGGGTGGTTCTTCCAGCCGTGGATGTACGGTCGCACCCGGTGGTAGTACACGTACGGGTCGCAGTGCTCGGGCATGCGCTGCAGCGCCTCGCACAGCCGCTCGATTCCAGACGCGATCCCGGCGAGCCGCTCGGTCAACGCGTGCGCATCGCGGCGCGCGGCCGCCGCACACGCGGGACCGATCTGCGACAGCAGGCCTGCTGCGCGTGCCTCGATCTCCACGTGCACGAGGATGAACCAGTCCTCGTCCGCGCCGCCGAGGAAGTTCTGGACGATCGCGACGTTCCCGAGCTCGAGCCTTCCCGCGCGATCGAGCAGCCGCCAGTTGTCGAGCGCGTAGGACGCGTAGGAGAGCACGGGCGGGCGGCCGAGCCGCTTCGCGACGGCGCTCCAGGGTACGGCGATCGCGGCCGGCACGTGGTCCGTCGGCTCCGGCTCGCCCCAGACGTAGGCGTGCCCGAAGTACGAGAGCAGAAGCATCGCGCGGCGAAGCGGGGCGCCGAGCGGCAGTGACTCGGTCGCGAGGACCGGGAGGCCGCCGAGAACCCGGCGGACGTTCCCGGCCAGAAGCCGCTTGGGCAGCTCGCGGCCGAGCTCGTCCCAGACCTCGAAGCCGCGAGGCAGCGCCAGCGCGGGGTCCTGCGCCGGCAGGAAGCCGCGCTCGCGCGAGAGCTCGAACCCCTTCAGATCGTCGAGATCCGCCATGCGTCCCTCCGTCCGTTCCCTCTTCCCTTCGGGCGGCGGGCAGATGCGCTCAAGTCTGCGCGGCAAAGCTGCGCACTTGCGTGCGACGACTTGGTACTCTGGCGCCAGTGGAGATCCTCGCCCGAGTCCAGAGTCTCTTGGCTCCGCCCGAGTTCCCGGACGAGGACACGCAGCGCATCGCCTCGACGGTGCACTGGCTCGGGCTGGCGTTCCTGACCATCGATCTCTTCGCCGCCGCGGTGATGGTCTTCATGCTCCCGTCGCCGCTGCCGAGGGTGGTCGTGTCGGTCCTCTTCGTCGCGATCGTCTGCAGCTCGCAGATGCTCATTCGCCGTGGCCGCGTGCGCGGCGGTGCCTGGGTCCTCGTCGTGGGGATCTGGTGGATGCTCGTGATCGGCCTGGTCGTGAGTCGCGACGTGACGAACCCGGCGGTCTCCGGATTCGTCCTCGCGATCGCGACCGCGGGTCTCGTGCTCGGCTCGCGCGCTGCCTTCGCGGTGTCGTTCCTCTCGATGGTCGCAGGGCCGGCCGTCGACCTCTTGGGGTTGCACCTGGCGGCGCCGCCCGGGCCGCGTGGGACGCTCGACCCCGGCGTCTGGCTCGTGCAGGCCTCGATCTATCTCGGCGCGGCGGTGCTCGTCACGATCGCGGTGCGCCACGCGGAGGCGTCGCGCGATCGCGCGCGCCAGAGCGAGGCGCGCTTTCGCGCACTCGCGGAGAACGCCTCCGACATGATCACCGAGTTCGACGCGCAGGGCCGCTTCATCTATGCGAATCCGGCCGCCATGATCGGCGCGAAGCTCGCGGACATCAAGGAGATCGTGCGCGAGCGGGTTGGCGCGTGGGTCCACCCCGAGGATGCGCCGAGCGTGGTCGAGGAGTTCACGCGGCTCACCAAGGAAGGCGGCTCCGCGCGCGCGAGCTACCGCATGGTCGACGCGGGGCGGGGGAAGCGCTGGCTCGAATCGATTGCCGTCCGCTTCTTCGACGCGGCGGGCCAGACGCGCGTCGTCTCCATCACGCGCGACGTGACCCGGCAACGCGAGACCGAAGCGGCGCTTCGCGAGAGCGAGGGGCGCTACCGGCTTCTGGCCGAGCACGCGCCGGACATGATCGTCGAGCACGATCACACCGGCCGGATCATCTACGCGAACCGGCGCACCCTCGAGTTCCTGGGCTACACGATGGAGGAGCTCGGTGCGCTCGAGCTCGGAAGCTGGATGCATCCGGAGGACGCGGAAGCGTGCATGGCGGGCTTTCGCGAGGTCATGGAGTTCGGCCGCTCGATGCGTCTCGTGCACCGTCTGCGCCGCAAGGACGGGAATTTCGCCTGGGTCGCGTCGTCCGGCGCTCCGCTCGTCACGGCGAGCGGCGAAACGCACATGGTGGCGCAGTCCCGGGATCTGACCGAAGAGCTCTCGCTGCAGGAGCAGCTCCGCCAGTCACAGAAGATGGACGCGATCGGCCGGCTCGCAGGCGGTGTCGCGCACGACTTCAACAACCTGCTCACGGTGATCGGCGGCTACGCGAGCGTGCTCGAGGCGTCGCTGCCGGCGGGCGCAGAGTCTGCGGCCGCGCACGAGATCACCGAGGCGACCGACCGCGCCGCCGCACTGACGCGCCAGCTCCTGCTCCTGTCGCGGCGGCAGATCGTGCAGCCGGGCGCGATCGATCTGAACGCGGCGATCCGCGGGCTCGAGCCGATGCTGCGGCGGACCTTGCCGGAGAGCATTGCGCTCGAGCTCGCGCTCGAGCCGGACCTGCCGGCCATCGACGTCGACCCGTCGCAGGTCGATCAGATCCTGCTGAACCTCACGCTGAACGCGCGCGATGCGATCGGATCGCACGGCAGGCTGCGCATCGAGACCTCGCTCGCCCCGTCCAGGCGCTTCGTCCAGGTACGCGTCACCGACACGGGTCAGGGCATGAGCGAAGAGGTTCGCGCGCGCGCGTTCGAGCCGTTCTTCACCACCAAGCCCCCGGGACTGGGAACAGGCCTCGGCCTGTCGACGACGTACGGCATCGTGCGGCAGGCCGGCGGCACGGTCTCGCTCGAGAGCACGCTCGGCGCGGGCACGAGCGTCGAGATCAGCCTGCCCGCGGCGGCCGCGCCCGGCGCGTCGCCGGCGCGGCGGCGCACCGGCCAGCGCGACCACGCGGCGCGCCCCGCGACGATCCTGCTCGTCGAGGACGACGCGGCGGTCCGGCGACTTCTCGCGATCCTGCTCGAGAGCTCCGGACACCGCGTCACCGCGGCCGCGGACCCGGCCGAGGCGCTCGGGATCGTCGAGTCCTCGAATCGACGCTTCGATCTCGTGCTCACCGACTACGTCATGCCGGGACAGAGCGGCGTTCAGCTCGCGAATACCCTGCGCGCACGCTGGTCGGACCTGCGCATCGTGCTGATGACGGGACACGCGGAGATCCCGGGGGGAGAATCGACCGAGCTCCCGCGCGGCGCCGCGTTGCTCGAGAAGCCGTTCACGCGCGAGCAGCTGCAGCGGGCGATCGCGAGCCTCCTCGAGACCGTGTGAGCGCGGGCGTCGAGCTCGGGGAGTCACGCGATCGCGAGGCGCTCGAGCGGCACCTGCGCCGCGACGCGGCCGCTCACGTCTACGCGCTCGCCGATCTCGACGACGTGTTCTGGCCCGAAACGCGCTGGTTCACGCTGCGAAGGAAGGACGAGATCGAGGCCGTCTGCTTCCTGCTCGACAAGCTCGCGCCGCCGATCCTGTATGCGATCGCGAAGCCGGGCGACCCGGCGATGCGCGCACTCCTGGCCTGGCTCTGCCCGCGGCTCCCGGAGCGCGTCTTCGCGACGCCGGGGCTCGGGCTCCGCGAGGTCTTCGCGCCCGGGTTCGCGATCCGATTCCACGGCGAGCACCTGAAGATGGCGCTCGACCCGAGCGCGGTGCTTCCGGACGTCGGGCCCGTGGCGCTCGAGCCGCTGGGCCCCGCCGACTTTGCGGAGCTGGCCTGCTTCTACGCGAACGACGCATACCTGCCGGAGGAGCGCTCCGGGCGATTCTTCGAGCGCTACATGCTCGAGCTCGGTCCGTGGCTCGGCGTGCGGGAAGCCGGCCGGCTGGTCTGCGCGGGCGGCGTGCACGTCGTTTCGACACGAGCGAGTGTCGCCGCCATCGGCGGAATCGCGACGCGGCCCGACCGGCGTGGGGCCGGCCTCGCGCGCGCGCTCACCGCGCGGCTGTGCCGCGATCTCCGCGCCCGGGTCTCGCACGTCGGCCTGAACGTCGGCGCGTCGAACGCGGCGGCGATCCGGGTCTACGCCTCGCTCGGTTTCCGCGAGGTCGGCCGCTACGAGGAGATGGAGCTTCTGCGCGGCCCGGCGCGCTAAGATCGGCCGATGCGCAGCTTCAGCTATCTCGTGCCGGAGCGCGTCCTGTCGGGCGCGGGCTCGCTAGCGCACGTGAGAGAGGAGCTGCACAGGATCGGCGCGCGTCGGGTCTTCGTGCTCTCCACGCGGAGCCTCGACGAGAAGACGCCTGCCCTGCGCGCGCTCGAGGCCGGGCTCCGCGAGGTTCACGCCGGCACCTATGCGCATTGTCGGCAGCACGTGCCGGCGGATTCGGTCGCCGCCGCGACCGACGCCGCGCGTGTCGCCGGCGCGGACGCGGTCGTCGCCTTCGGCGGCGGCAGCGTGATCGACACGGCGAAGGTCGTCGCGCTGCGTGCGGTGGCAGCGGGCGCCGCGCCCCTTCCGCAGCTCGCGATTCCGACCACGCTCTCCGCGGGCGAGTTCACTCCCGCCGCCGGCGTCACCGACGAGCGAACGCGCGTGAAGGGTCTGGTCGTCGATCCGCGCATCCTGCCGCGCGTCGTGATCCTCGCGCCCGAGGCGACCGTACACACACCGGTGTCGCTCTGGCTGGCCACCGGCGCGAAGGCGCTCGATCATGCGCTCGAGGCGCTCTGGTCGGCGAGCGCGCACCCGTACGTGGACACGCTCGCGCTCGAAGCGATCCGCCGTCTCGTCCGGCACCTGCCCGAGAGCCGGGACCCCGGCCAGGTCGACGCGCGCGAACAGTGCCAGCTCGCGTCGTGGATGGCGATCTCCGGCGCGCTGAACACCGGCTTCCGGCTCTCGCACCCGCTGGGTCACCAGATCGGCGCGCGCTGGGACGTGCCGCACGGAGTGACCTCTTGCATCGTCCTGCCGGCGGTGATGCGCGCGCTCGCGTCGCGGACGCTGCCTGCGCAGCGTCGCATCGCGGAGGCGCTCGGTGTCCACACGGAGGGCCACGACGGGGCGACCGTGGCGGCCGAGGCGGCGAACCGGCTCGAGGCCTTCATCGCGGCGCTCGGCGTGCCGACCCGCCTCTCGCAGACCAGCGCACGGCGCGACGAGATCGGTGACGTCGCGCGCGCGGTCTTCGAGGAGATCTCCCGACACGCGCGAGGCGGCGCGGCGGATCTCGATCCGCGCGCCCTGGCCGAGCTGCTCGAGTCCGTCTGGTGACGCGGCCGATCGGAATCATCGCGAACCCGCTCTCGGGCCGGGACGTGCGCCGCGTCGCCGCGCGCGCGGATACGTCGACTCCGCAGAGCAAGCGCAACCAGGTCGCGCGCATCGTGATCGGGGCGGTCGCGGCAGGCGCCACGCGCGTGCTCGTCATGAAGGAGCCGTTCCGCGTCTCGACGGCGGCGATCGAGAACCTCGAGCTCGACGCGAGCCTCGAGGTGATCGACGTCGACGCGCACCTCGACGCCAACGACACCGTGCGCGCGGCCGAGGCGATGCGCGCGGCGGGCTGCGCTGCGCTGGTCGTGCTCGGCGGGGATGGGACCAGCCGCGCGATCGCGCGCGTCTGGGCCGACGCGCCGCTCGTGCCGCTCTCGACGGGAACGAACAACGTATTTCCGCGTCTGGTCGAGCCCACCGTCGCGGGCGCCGCCGCGGGGCTCGTCGCCGCCGGCATCGTCGCGCTCGACGAGGTCGCGCGAGCGGCGAAGTGCGTGCGCGTCCGCATCGAGGGCGAGAAGGACGATCTCGCGCTCGTCGACGCCGCGTTCCTCGCCGACGACCACGTGGGCAACCTGATGCCGTTCGAGCCCGAGAAGCTGCGCGCGCTCGTGCTCGCGCGCGCGGAGCCTGCGGGAATCGGCATGTCACCGATCGGCGGGCTTCTGCAGCCGATCGGCGCGCTCGACGAAGCGGGGCTCTTCGTCACCTGCGCTGCGCCGGGTGCGCCCGGCCGGATCCTGCTCGCGCCGGTCTCCGCCGGACTCTACCGGCGGGTGAACGTGACCGGCCACCGCGGGCTCGCGCTCGGCGAAGAGGTCGTGCTGCGCGGTCCGGGCGTGCTGGCTTTCGACGGTGATCGCGAGCGTCGTCTCCTGGACGGTCAGGAGGCGCGACTCCGCGTCGAGCGCTCGGGCCCGCACGTGATCGACGTGGAGCGTGCGCTGCGCCTCGCCGCGGAGCGCGGCGCATTCCTCGACCGCGCGCGCTGGCACGACGCCTACGACGAACACTGAACCCCCGAGGAGGACTTCCGTGCCCAAGCTCAGCGATGCCGAACGCGACGCCTTTCTCCGCGAGCCTGGCGTGCTCCTGCGCCTGGCGACGATCCGCGCGGACGGCGCGCCCGCCGTGACACCGATCTGGTTCATCTACGAGGAAGGCGCGATCTGGTTCACCCCGCGCGCCGAATCCGCTTGGCTCGGTCACCTGCGCCGCGACCCGCGCGCCGCGCTCGCGATCGACGAGCAGCCGCTGCCGTACCGCAAGGTCGTGATCGAGGGTCGCGCCGAGCTGGTCCACGATCTGGGCCGCGACGACGTCTGGCGCGACCGCTACCGGCGGATCGCGCGCCGCTACGTGCCCGAGGCGGAGGCCGAAGCCTACGTGCAGAACACGATCGACCAGCCGCGCGCGCTCTTCCGCGTGCCGCTCGCCGGCTCGACGGTGCGCACCTGGCGCATGCCCGTCGGAGACGAAGACGGCACGGGCATCTGGCACCGGCGCTACTACGTGCCAGGCTCGAAGATGGCCGCGGAGGCCGACACGAAGAAGCGCTGAGGCGCCCCCGCCGCTAGCTCGGGCCGAGCTGAGCCCACGGAATCTGGTCGTACAGGTACACGAGACCGAAGACCACGAGATAGGCGGCGCGCAGGCGTACGCGCGCGGGATCGGTCTGCGCGACACCGAGCGCGACGAGCAGCCAGCCGAACCCGCTGACCGGCGCCACCAGATACGTCGCCGCGCAGAACGAGATCAGGAGTGGATCGCGGACGCGCGCAAGGCCGCGGCCGGTCGGCCAGAGGAAGGCCAGTGCGAGCAGCGCTTCGGCGGTGAACGTGGCGAGCGTCGCGAGCCACGAAACCGCACGAAAGCGCGCGGACTCGGGCGGCGGCGGCGGAAGCTCGGCGACCTCGCCGTCGACGTGCTGCACGACGTGGCTTCGGCGCTCCGACAGCTCCGCGTCATCGAGCCCGCCCGCGAGCGTAGCGAACGGCGCGAAGCGCTCGTCGGCCACCAGCGTGACGCGGAAGAAGCGACCGTCGAGATAGTCGGGCGAGATTGTCTTCCAGAGCACGGCCAGCGCGAACACGAGCCCGAGAAGAACCCGTCCGCTCCACGCGAGCGCAGCCCGCGGGTCGCCGTCGCGCGCTGCGATCGCGACCGCCAGGCACCAGTAGCTGAGCAGGTACGCGTGATTGTCGGCGAGCGGCCAGGTCCAGGCGACGCGAAGGCCGGTCAGTACCGCGAGCCCGAGCCAGAACCAGACGCTGCGCGCGAGAGACGGCAGGACGAGTCCGAGCACCGCGGCCGCGAGCAGCGTCGGCCGGATCCAGCCGACGCCAACCGGCTGGAGCACGAGGTCGGCGAGCGTGAGCCGGCGCGCGAGATCGACGGGATCAAGGTCGCGCAACGGGAAGCTCGCGTGAGCGCAGCAGCACGCCCGAAGGCGCCAGCGTCGTCTGGTCGAAGCGCACGGTGAACACGTCGACGCGAATCGAATCGGGTGGCTCGAAATCGGACTCGGCGAAGGGCGCGAGGTCGCGGGCGAGCGCGTCGAGGCGCGCCCGGCTCGGCAATGCCGCCACGGCCTGCGCGCGCTCCTCGAGCGCCGCCGGGATCGCGAGCTCCGTCTGAACGCCCGCACTAGTGGCGTACACGTGAAGGTGACGCGCGAATCGCCCGTCGGCGGTCGAGAACATCCCGAAGCCGCCACCGCACCAGGGCGTGAGCCCGTCGCGCATCACCAGACGGTGTTGGTTCGACGCCACCGCGAGCAGAAGGACGGGTGGCAGCCAGCGCAGCAGGCGCGGGTTCAAAATCCGGGCGGCGCGCTCACGATCACGTAGTTCAGGTTCGTGCCGTCCATCACGCGGTTGTACCAGGTCGAGCCGCACTTGTAGTACCGCACTCCGCTCACCACGACTTCCGTGAGCGTGCACGACGTGCTCTGCTGCATCGAGCTGAACGCGGCCGCGCTGAGCGCCGTGCCGAGCGCGAAGCCCGCCAGCGCGGCCGTCCATTCGTCGTTCTCGTGGTAGTCGTCGTAGCCCACGTAGCGAGGGTATCCGTAGTACCCGCCGTAGTAGTAGCCGCCGCCTTCCTCGTAGAAATCCTGCCAGTCCTCGCGCGCGTTCTTCTGGTACTTCTGGCGGTCCTCGCGCGCCTCGTTCGCGTGCTGCTGCCAGTCCTCGCGATTCGAGCCGTCTCCCGGCCGGTTCGGGTTCGTCGGAGACCCCGGCCGATTCTCGGGAACCCCGGGCCGCGTCGCGCCGGTCCCCGTGCTCGGCCGCGTGGTCGGAGTGGCGGGCCGGGTGGTCGGAGTGGCGGGTCGGGTTGCGCCGGTGCCGGTGCTCGGCCGCGTGGACGGCGCGGCGGGTCGGCTCGCCCCCGTGCTCGGTCGGGTCGTCGGACGCTGTGCCGCGGACGGTCGCGCGGAGCTGTTCGTTCGGAATCCGCCGCCGGCCGCCGGACCGGAGCGCGAGATCGAGCGGCCGCCGCCACCGCGTCCTCCGCCGCCGCGACCGCCTCCTCCTCCGCCGCGCCGCTGCGCCTCGACCAGGTCGGCGAGGAAGCAGATCATCAGCACGCTGCACGCGCACGCCAGGATCCGCATGATCGACTTCTGCGTCACGGCTCCTGCTCCTCCGTCGGCTCCACGTTCCGGCCCCGAACCGCGAAGCGCACCCGCTCTGCGTCGGCCGGCGGTGTGAACGTGAAGACCGAATCGGCGACGTCGGGCGCGATCGACCAGTCCGTGAACTGCGCCCAGAAGCGCGGCTTCCCGTCGAGCTGCTCGTAGTGGAGGATCAACCGCTTCAGGAGCGGCGGGTCGGCGACCGTGATCCATGCCTCGGCGTCGACCTCGTCGGTCCGCCAGGCCACGTGCTCGCACTCCATGCCCCCGAGCTTCTCGCGGCCCACGACGTAGGCCGACTCCATCTTCTCCTCGATCCGCGGCAGCGGGTTCGCGCGCAGCAGATCGCCCAGGGGCACGGGCAGGTCGAGCGCGTCGCGAACCAGATCGAGCATCTCGTCGAGGTCGCGGTGCTGCTTGAGCTTGGCGAGCGCGTACGCCTTGTCGGAGGGGATCCAGACCGTGAGCTGATTTCCGTCGAAGAAGAGCTCGCGTGCGCCGCCGACCCGCCGCTCTTCGTCGATCCGCAGGTGATCGGGGCGGCGCACGGTGTACTTCCGGAACGCGCCGAACTCGAGCTTCTGGCCGTCCGCCTGCACGACCTCGTAGCCGAGCTCGACGGCGAAGCTGAAGCGCGACTGCTTCGAGAGCGCATCACCGAACCGGTGCAGTACCGCGAGCGCGTCCGCGTCGACGTCCGTCCCGGCGGCCGCCGGATCCTCGGCGCGTGCGTCGTATGCGGGCGACCCGAGAGTCGTGGCGATCAGCGCCAGGCACGCGAGCGTCCTCGTTCTCGATCTCATCGGGGCTCCTGACTGACTCGAGGCGCGGCTCAGAATAACGCGATCGGGTTCACGGGGCTTCCCGTCGAGCCCGCGAGCCTGAGCGGACTCACTTGTAGCATGAACTCGAAGCGGCCGAGCCGGGCGCAGGTCGCGGCCAACGGCTCGAGATCGCAGTTGTCGAGGAGCCAGAGCCCCATCGCGACGATGCCGATCGCGTGCACGGGGCTGCGGAAGCTCGGATAGCCGCACGGGTGCACGTCCTGCGCCGTGTCCGCGCCGATCAGCGCGACGTCGCGCGCGCGAAGCCAGGGCAGGCAGGCCGCGTGCCAGCCGGCGCGGCCGACGTCCTGCACGCGGTCGGGGCCGCGCGCGCGCTTCTTGCGCCCGTAGCCGGTGCGCAGCAGGACGGCGTCTCCGGGCCCGACGCGAACGCCCGCGCGCGCCTCGGCCGCCTCGAGCTCGTCCGGGAACACGCCTTCCCCGGGAGCGAGCCAGTCGACCCCGCGCCCTGCGGCGACGTGGAGCAGGACGCCGCGCGTCGCGATGCCCTCGGACGCGGCGGTGACCGCGTTCCGTGTCGCGCCCTCGGCCTTCGTCACGAGCGCGGCCGGGCGTCCGCCGTACATGCGCCCGTCCCAGAAGTAGTGTGCGAGCGAATCGAGGTGCGTGATCGCGTAGCCGTGGAAGACGAAGCCGATCCGCTCGCTCGCGCCCCCGTAGCGCGGCGCGGCGGGCAGGTCCTCGCCGGTTCCGCGCATCGTCCGTTCCGGCGAGCCGAACACGTGGTCGGCCGCGGGGCGCGGGTCGATCTCCCAGGCACACGACACCGCGATGCCGTCGCGAACCAGGCGCGCGGCTTCGGCGCGCTTCGCGTCGTCGATCAGGTTCAGCGTGCCGCGCTCGTCGTCGGGACCGAAGCGCTCCCAGTTCGACAGCGATTCGAACCAGCCGAGCAGCTCCGCCTCGTCGGGCACACGCTTCGGAGTCACGGCCGGCGCACGCGCCGCTCGAACGCCTGCGCTTGGTGCTCGAGCGAGGTGAGCCAGCGTTCGTGCTTGGCGGGGTCGGCGGCGGTCACGTTCAGCGCCCGGACGACGCAGCGCAACGTGCCGCCGCTCTCGTCGTCGTGGTCCAGATCGATCACGTTCACGCACGCCGAGTCCTGCTCCATGCGCGCGGCCGCGCCGAGCTCCGCCCCGAGCGCCCAGGCCAGGATCACGCGGTTCACCGCGCCGTGGCCGACGAGCAGCATGCGCGACCAGCGCGGGTCCGAGATCAGGTCCTCGAAGGCGCCGAGCACGCGCGCGCGCAGGTCCCCGAAGCGCTCGCCGCCGAGAAAGCGCGCGTTCTCGTCGTCGGCGTCGGCGAGCGCGTAAGCGAGGTCGCGCGGTGCGATCGGGCGGTCGAGCGTGCCGCCGCCGCCGCGCACCTCTTCGAGCGCGGGCACGATCTCGAGCTCGGGTCCGCCGCCGCAGAGCACGATCGTCGCGGTCTCGACCGTGCGCGGCAGCCCGGAGCAGACGGCGCGATCGAAATTCGCGCCGTCCAGGAGCTTCGCCACCTGCGTGGCCTCGATCCGGCCGTGTGCGGAGAGCGGCACGAGTCGCGGGTCGCGCGCGAGCCGGCCCGACTCGTCGATGTACGCCGCCTCGGCGTGCCGCATGAGCCAGATGCGCCGGCGTCGCCCGGCCTCGAACGGGAGCTTCAACGCGCCTCCTTGTGAACGCGAGTATACGCGGCGTCACGCGCCGCGGTCCGAGCACACTCCCAGAGGTGCACGCAGCACTCGCGCTCGTCGCGGCCTTCGCCGTGGCCGCATCGCCCGCGTTCGACGCGCAGCGCGCCTTCCGCGACCTGCAGGATCTCGCCGCGCTCGGGCCGCGCGTCTCCGGTGGCGAGGCCGCCGTGCGCGCTCGGGCGCTGATCGCGGAGCGACTGCGCCAGGCGGGCGTCGTCGCGGACGACGACGAGATCGCGCCGGGGCTCGCGAACGTGATCGGCGTGATCCCCGGCCGGAGCGACGGGCTCGTCGTCGTCGCCGCGCACTACGACTCGCGCGCGCCCGGGCCCGCGGCGAACGCGGCGGCCTCGGCCCCGGCGCTCCTGCTCGAGCTCGCGCGCTCGCTCGCGGGGCGCGAGCTCGAGGCGACGATCTGGCTCGTCTTCTTCGACGGCCACGAGACCGGGCTGCGCGGCAGTCAGGCGCTCGCAGCGCGCATGGAGCGCGAGGCGTCGCTCGCGCGCGTGCGGGCGCTCCTCGTCGTCGAGCGCGTCGGCGACACCGATCTGCGTCTCGAGACCAGCGTTCTGGCGTCTCGGCGTCTGGTCGCGCGCGCGTTGGAAGCATCGGATACCACGCTCCTCGATCCGAACGCGCGCGCGCACTTCGAGGGTGACCACATGCCGTTCGTGCGCAAGGGCGTGCGCGAGGTCCTGCCGCTCGTCGACCGGCGCTACGGCCCGGGGGATCCGCCGGGCGCGTGGACGCACGGCGCCGCGGACGACCTTCGCCACGTCTCGGCGACGAGCCTCGCGCGCGCGGGCGGGCTCGTTCTCGCGCTGGTGCTCGACGCGGCTAGCGGAAGTCGCTGAGCGCCGCCGGCATCCAATCCGCCGCGACGACGCGCCAGACGCCGGGCTCCTCCTCGCGAAGCCGCACGTCGAAGCGGTAGAGATCCGCGCGCACGGTCAGGAGCGCCTCGGCGTCGGGAATCGGGCGTCCGGCCAGCGCGACGAGCGCCTGTACCTGCGCGACCCCCGGCTCGCTCGTGTCGAGCGAATGGATACGCGAGAAGGTGTACACCGCCTGGTTTCGCAGCAGGTGGAGTGCGGCGAGCTGGACGACCTCGCGCTTTCCGTTGCGGCGCGCGTCGCGGTAGGCGTCGGACACGTGCTCTCGCAGCGCATCGACGTCGCGTTCGCCGGCGGCCTTCTCGATCGCGGCGAGCGTCGCGCGCACGGCCGTCTCGGGGGAGTCTGGCTCGCCGGAGCATCCGGCGAGCAGCAGCGCGACGAGTGCGGCGGCGCAGGTGCGCATCATTTTCGCGGCGGCAGGCCTTCGGGAAGCTGCGGCAGCGAATCGGCGATCTGGTACCACGGGGCCTTGGCGCTGACCCAGATGTGCGCTCGCGCGGTGAGCTGCGGGTCTCCGTCGAGCACGCCGAGGCGGATGCGCAGCGCGTCGGGCTGGTCGCTCGTGCGCTTGCAGATCGGCGAGCCGCAGCGCGAGCAGAACGTGCGGAAGCGTCCGGGCGAGGACTCGAACTCGCGCAGCAGCTCCTCGCCCGACAGGAATCGCACGTCCGCGCGCGCGACGGTCGAGCTGGCCGAGAACGCGCTGCCGGTCGCGCGCTGGCACTGCTTGCAGTGACAGTAGCCGAGCGGTCCGAAGGGCCCGGTGATCTCGAAGCGCACGCTTTCGCACAGACATCTACCGGTCATCTCGCTTCGCCCCCTTCCGCAGAACGAGCCGCACGAACGGCTCCGACTCGCCGAGCGAGCGCGCGCCGCGAATCAATCCGTCGCCGGAATTCTGGCTCACGTGCGCGCGCAGCGCGTCGAGCTTGCGCGCGAAGCTCGCGCGGACGTCGACGTGTACGTCCGGCTGGGCGGTGTCGAAGAGCCAGACCTCGCGCGGGTACCAGGGCGCGAGCCCGGGCTCCCGTAGCTGTTCGACGAAGAAGTTCGGGCTGGCTGCGCGCGGATAGAGCGCGTCGAGCACGCCCTGTCCGGCCGCGCGATGGTCGGAGTGACCGGGATGAGCGCGGCCGCCGTACACGTTCCACAGCGTGCGCGGGTCGTGGGTGAGCACGAGCTCGGGGCGGCTGCGGCGCACCGCCAGCGCGAGTGCGGCGCGCAGCGCGTCGTCGTTGGCGAGCTCGCCGTCGGTCCGGCCCAGATTTGCGGCCGCGCGAAAGCCCAGGACCTGTGCCGCGAGCGTCTGCTCGGCCGCGCGGACGCGCGCGACGTCCTCCACGTCACGGCCTCCGCGCGAGCCGTCGGTGCAGACGAGCAGCGCGACGTGCGCGCCGGCGTCGGCGAGACGCGCGATCGTGCCGCCGGCGAAGTACTCCGCGTCGTCGGGGTGCGCGCCGATCGCGAGCACGCGCTCGAAGCGCGCGTCTTCGAGCGCGAAATCCGCCATCGAAGGGCTCAGCGCCGCAGCGCGGTGACTTCCTGCTGGAGCTTCCCGATCGCGGCGCAGATCTCGTCGAGCCGGCCGTGCAGCTCGCGAAGCTCGCGCGACGCCGCACCGCCCGCCTGCACGCGGCTCTTGCCCGCTCGCTCGCGCAGGACCTCGTAGCAGCCGCGAAGCCGGCGCCCGCTGTCGCGCTCCTCGGCGATGTAGCGGCCGAGCAGCTCGCCGGTCTGGATGTCGATCGACTCGTCGTCGAAGATTCCCTTGAACGGGTCGCGCGACATCTCGCCGTCCTTGCCGTAGCCGAACGCCTCGAACTTCTCGAGGTCGCTGCAATCGGCGGCGGCGATTGCCATGTTCTGCGCGTGCTTCGGATCGGGCCGGTCCTGCACGCCGAAGCCGAGCTCGCACAGGCGCTTCGTGAAGGCGTGCGAGTGCTCGCCCTCGCGGATCGCGACCGTGAGCAGGACCTGCTTCACGTCCGCGTCGGGCGTCTTGGACGCCCAGCACGACAGGTACTCGTGCGCGCGACCCTCGCCCAGCGCGATCGCGTTCAACAGGCCCAGATAGCTCGGCTTCGCCTTGGCTTCCATCGCGTTTCTCCCTACATCGTTTCGTGTCGGTTCAGAGGACCCGGCGTCTCACTTGCGCGGGCGGTTCGCGATCAACGGCGCGTACGAGTCGAGGATCGAGAGGATCTTGCTCTCGTCCGCCGTCGGCAGCGGCAGGATCACGCGTCCGACGCCCTGCCTGGCGAGCTTCTCGAGCTCGCCCGGCGCGGCGGGGGCGGCGAAGAGCGAGATGTCGAGCTTCTTGAAGTCGCGCCCGCGCTTCGCGCACGCGTCGCGCAGCTGCGCGAGCCGCTCGTCGAGGTTGCACGTGCCCGTGATCGGCATCCAGCCGTCGGCGTACTCGGCCACGCGCTCGATCGCGAACTTCGAGCTCGCGCCGATCAGGATCGGCGGGTGCGGCTTCTGCACCGGCTTCGGCTCGACCCAGACGGCGTCGAAGCTCGTGAACTTGCCGTGGAACTCGGCGTCCTTCTTCGTCCAGCATTCCTTCATCGCCAGGATCCACTCGCGCGTGACGGCCCAGCGGTCCTTGAACGCCACGCCGTGGTTCTCGAGCTCTTCGGCGTTCCAGCCCGCGCCGATGCCGAAGATGAAGCGGCCGCGCGAGAGCGCGTCGAGCGAGCCGATGCGCTTGGCGAGCTCGATCGGGTGGTGCTCGGGCACGATGCAGATGCCCGTGCCGATCTTCAGCGTGTCGGTCACCGCGGCGGCCTGCGCCAGCGCGACGAACGGGTCGTAGCTTTCCCAGTAGATGCTCGGCAGGTCGCCGCCGGGCGGGTAGGGCGTGCGCCGCGACGCTGGGATGTGGGTGTGCTCGATCATGAAGATCGACTCGAAGCCGCGCGCCTCGGCCTCCTTCGCGAGCCGGACCGGGTGGATCGAGTACGTGGTCGGGAAGATGGACAGGCCGATTTCCATGCGCCGCAGCCTATCACCGGGGCCGCGCGGTAGACTACCCGCCACGTGGGCTTGCTCCGCTACGACGCGCCGCTGAACGCGCTGCTGGTGACGAAGGGGCACCCGTTCGCGCGGGACGCGTTCGCGGCCGTCTTCGAGTCGCTGAGCGGAATCGCGGTCTCGGCCGTCGAGCAGCCGGCCGCCGAGCAGTTCTTCACGCCCGAGGCGGCGCGGCCGTTCGACGCGATCGTGTGTTACGACATGCCGGGAATCCAGTTCCGCGCGGGTGCGGCGCCGCGCTTCGTCGAGCCTTCCGAGGCGTACAAGCGCGGCTTCCTCGCGTTGCTCGAGGCGGGCAAGGGCTTCGTCTTCCTGCACCACGCGCTCGCGGGCTGGCCGGCCTGGCCGGAGTACGCCGAGATCCTGGGCGGCCGCTTCCTGTACGCCCCGGCGGAGCTCCGCGGGCGGCGCTGCCCCGATTCCGGCTACCGCCACGGCGTCACGCACCGCGTGCGCGTCGAGGCGACCGGGCACCCCGTGGTGGCGGGCCTCGGCGACGGCTTCGAGATCACCGACGAGCTGTACCTGTGCGAGATCTTCGAGTCGGACGTGACTCCGCTCCTGCGCAGCGATCACGCGTTCGTCGCGTCCGGCTTCTACTCCGCGGCGCACGCGATCGCGGGCCGGATGTTCTCGAACGAGGGCTGGTCGCACGCGCCCGGCTCGAACCTGATCGCCTGGGCGAAGCGCCACCGGAACAGCCCGATCGTGTACATCGCCTGCGGCGACGACCCGAAGGCCTACGGGAACCCCGCCTTCCGGCGCCTGGTCGAGAACGCGATCCGCTGGGTCGCGAGCGCGGAGGCGCACGTGTGGGCACGCGAGCAGCCGTAGCGCTCGCCTGGGCGACGCTGGCCTGTGCGACTTCGAGCGTGCCTGCGCCCGGTGAGGCCGGACCGTTCGCGCCCGGAGCGCCGGTGGTCCTCGTGCACTACGAGGCGCTCCGTCCGTTCCGCGTGTACGAGTTCGCGCCGGGGTCGTGGACCGACCTCTCCGTCGCCAACCCCGTCGCGCGGATCCAGGCCCGCTTCGCCCGAGAGCTCGGCGAAGCGCGCGGTGCCGACGGCATCCGCTCGATCGATGCGCCGCGGCATCCGGCGCGGGGCGGCTGGGGCCCCGCTCGCCGCACCGATCCGCTCACGCGCACGTTCGGCACGGGCTGGGCGCTGGATTTCGACACGACCGAGTGGCGCCTCTGGGGCGCGACCTTTCAGACGCTGTACAGCGAGCAGCCCGCCTACCGCCTGCAGTACGTCGCACTCGCGCGACTCGTGCGCATCGAGAGCGGCGAGGTCGCGTGGCAGCAGAGCTGCATGCGCGACGCGTCACCGCGACCGCGGAGCGAGTTCGCGGCGGACGACTGGGCGCCCCTTCAGCGCGATCTGGATGCGCAGGCCGAGGCTTGCGCGGCCGAGCTGTACGCCGCCTTCGCCGCGCGCTTCGCCGCACGCGGGGCGGCACGGTGAGGCGCGCCCCGGTCGCCCTCGTCGCGCTCGCGCTCGCGCTCGGCGCCTGCACGCTTCTGCAGACGAGCGAGTACAGCGCGCCCCGGTCGGCGGGTCCCGGCATGCAGGTCTTCGGGAGCAGCGTGCTCGTCGAGCTGCCGGGGCTGTGGATCGAGCTCACCGCCCGCAATCGCCGGGTGCTGGCGGAGCTCGTCGGCCCGTGGCCGCTTCCGCCGTTCATCCCGTTCCCCCAGGACGAGCCGCCGGCCAGGGTGCCCCCGCTCTGGCTCGAGCTCCGACTCGATCCCGAGGGAGAGACCTGCGCAGTCGTGCCGATGCGGATCTCGCTCCTCGACGCCGAAGGCCGACACCACGAGGTGTCAGGCTTCTTCGGACCGGCGTTCCGGACACTTCAGCCCGGTCTGTCCCCGACCGAGCGCCGCCGTCCGTGGCTGGAAGCGGGTAGCCCGGATCTGCGCACCGATCCGGTCGAGTTCAAGCTCAGCGAAGCGACCGGCTTCTGGCTTCGCTTCGACGTCTCGCCGGATCCTGCGCACCCATTCACCGTCGTCCTCGACGGCATCACGCGCGCGGGCGAGCCCGTCGAGGTGCCGCCGATCCGCTTCGAGCGCGAGGAGACCCGCGACTTCGGGATCATCCCGTAGCTCCGGGCTACTCCTTCGGCATTCCCGGCATGTCGATCAGGTCGTAGTAGCGCTTGCCCTCGGCCACCTGCCGCTTCGCCGTCTGGAAGAACTCCGGCGTCGCGGCGAAGTTCCCGATCGCGGCGTCGTCGGCGACGGCGATCTTCTGCCGGCGGAACGCCCAGTTGTCGGGCTGCGCCTCGACGGCGGCGTCGAACCAGCGCCTGGACGCTTCGCGCTTTCCGTTCCTCCAGAGCCACGCGCCGAGCGCGAAGCAGGCGTGCCCGCGCGACGCGGCGTCGCCGGGCTCGCGCACGTGCGTCGCGACCTGCTCTGGTGAGAGCACGTAGCGGCTCTTCGCGCCGTTCTTCACCCAGTCGCGGACTGCGTCGAAGTAGGTCGTGCGCACCTGTCCGGCGCGTTTCAGGATCTCTTCGGGGACCGCGAACGTCGCCGGGTCCATGTGCTTGACGACATCGTAGGTGCCGGCGGGCTCGGGCGGACGCACGACTCGGCCGTTCTCGTCGATCCACACCGCCACGGGCACGTTCGTGATGCCGTAGAGCTCGGCCACCACGTGCTGCTCGTCGCGCAGCAGCGGATAGGTCGCGCGCGCGAGCTTCGGCGCCTCGCCGGCCGTCAGCCGGATCGGGCTCGGCTCGGCCGAGCGCGCGAAGGCTCCCGCAGCGCGCTCTCCGGCGGTGTCCAGGCTCACGGCGAGGATCACGAACCCGTGACCCTTCAGCTCCTCGTAGATTGCCTGCCAGACCGGCAGGTCATGCCGACAGCCTCACCAGGAGGCCCAGGTCAGGATCAGCACCTTCTTGCCGCGGTACTGCGAGAGCGAGTGCTGCACGCCGTCGAAGTCGGGCAGCGTGAAGTCCGGTGCTTCGCCGCCCGCCAGCCGCGAGACCGGCTCCGGACCGACGGAGACCACGCCGTGCGCCTCGTCGCTCACGACCGTCCGGTTCAGCTGCTCCGCGATTGCGGCGACGTTCACGCGCGCGCCGTCGACGAAGCGGCTCCTCGCGCCCGGCGGAATCGGGACGCAGAGCTCGCCGCGGCAGAAGCCTTGCGGCTCGAGGTGGAAGCCGGTGGCGCGCTCGAGCGCACCGGCCTCGAGCCAGAGGGCGTCCGTGCGCGCCGAGGCGATCTCGGTCTCGTGGCCGTCGAAGAGGAGCGTGGGCATCGCGGGTCTCCTGTCTTGGTCTCAGTCTGACCCGAGCGGGTCGCGGTTTCCAGCGCGTCGACTACTGGCGCGACATCGCGGCGCGCGCCTTCGCCTCGGCCTCGGCCTTCCGCTCGCCGGGCGTCGCGCTCTCGGCCAGCTCGAACGTGACCGTCTCGATCCGCCCCGGATACGCGAACGGCGCGTCGTAGTCGTCGTTCACCGGCGCGAGGCTCCGACCCAGATCCATGCCCGTGCTCGACAGCAGCACGAGCAGGCGCGGAATGCGACCTGCGCCGATCTCCTGGCCGTCGGCGAGAAGCGTCACCGACGCGCTCTTGTCGGGCTCGCGCGCGACGCGGAGCTCGACACGCTGACGGCCGGGCGCGAGCGCGCGCGTGGAGCGCACGAGCGCGTGCTCGTGGAACGCGTTGTAGTCGAAGCAGATGCGGCCGTCCTTCACGTACAGCACGTAGCCGCTGTTGGTGTTGCCGCGCGCCACGAGCGCGCCGTCGCCGCCGCGCGCGGGATGCTCGAGCTCGATCGCGATCGTGAAGCTGCGGATCGCCGACGGACAAGCGTCGGCGACGATGTGCGAGACGGGCGGGTAGTAGACGAAGCGATTGCGCGACGTCGGAAGCCCCGGCCGCGGCGCCGCGCGGAAGAGCACCGCTGCGCCGCGGTCGTCGAGCGGCAGCACGCCGTGCCTCTCGGCTTCGCGCCACCAGAGATCGACGAGCTGCTTCATGCGCTCGGGCTCGTCGGCCGCGCGGTCGCGGCTCTCGGAGAAGTCGCTCGACAGGTCGTAGAGCTCCCACCGGTCGTCGTCGAACGGCTTGCCGGGGGTGTGGCGGGTCACGGCCTTCCAGCCGGCGTGCCAGATGCCGCGGTGACCGAGCATCTCGAAGTACTGCGTGTCGCGCGCGACCGGCGCGTTCTCGTCGACGAGCGCCGGCAACAGGCTCTTGCCGTGCACGGGCATCTGCGCGACGCCCGCGAAGGTCGCAGGCGCCTGTGCCCCCGCGATCTCGAGGATCGTCGGCGCCAGATCGATCACGTGGCAGAACTGCCGGCGGAAGCCGCCGCCGTCGCGCAGCCGCGCAGGGTGGTGGACGATCAGCGGGTCGCGCACTCCGCCGCCGTGGGTGTTCTGCTTGTACCACTTGAGCGGCGTGTTCCCGGCCTGCGCCCAGCCCCACGGGATGTTGCTGTGGCTGCTCGGGCCGCCGATGTCGTCGAGCCGCTTCACCGCGGCGTCGACGTCCTCGGCCATGCCGTTGAACCAGCGCATCTCGTCGAGGACACCGGTCGGTCCGCCCTCCTGGCTCGCGCCGTTGTCGGACATCACCACCAGGAAGGTGTTGTCGAGCCGGCCGATCGAGCGCAGGAACTCGACCAGTCGCCCGATCTGCGCGTCGGTGTGGTCCAGGAATGCGGCGAACGCCTCCTGCAGGCGCGCGGCGAAGCGGCGCTCGTTCCCGGAGAGCTCCGTCCACGCGCGCACGCCCGGATTGCGCGGTGCAAGCGCGGTGTCGCGCGGAATCACGCCGAGAGCCTTCTGGCGCTCGAACCACTGCTCGCGCACCACGTCCCAGCCCGCGTCGAATCGACCGCGGTACTTCTCGAGGTACGCCTGCGGCGCCTGATGCGGCGAGTGGGTCGCGCCGAACGCGAGATAGCTGAAGAACGGGCGCTCCGGCACGAGCGAGACCTGATCGCGGATCATGCGGATCGTCTGGTCGACGAGGTCCTCCGAGACGTGATAGCCGTCCTCGGGCCGAGCGGGAGGATCGATCATGGTGTTGTCGCGCGTCAGCTCGGGGTGGAACTGGTCGGTCTCGCCCTGCATGAAGCCGTAGAAGCGGTCGAAGCCGCGCTGCAGCGGCCAGTTCCTGTACGGCCCGGCGGCGGTGCACTCGGCCATCGGCGCGAGGTGCCACTTGCCCGTCGCGAAGGTCGCGTAGCCGCGCTCGCGCAGGACCTCGGCGAGCGTCGCCGCCGAGCGCGGGATCGCGCCGCGCATGTTCGGAAAACCCGAGTCCATGTTGGAGATGCCGCGCATCTGCACCGCGTGCGGATTGCGCCCGGTGAGCAGGCACGCGCGCGTCGGCGAGCACAGCGCCGTGGTGTGGAAGCTCGTGAAGCGCAGACCGCCCGCGGCGAGCCGGTCGATGTTCGGCGTCTCGATCGTCGAGCCATAGCAGCCGAAGTGCGAGAAGCCGGCGTCGTCGAGCACGACTACGACCACGTCCGGCGAGCCCTTTGGCAGCGACGGTGTCGGCCACCACGGCGTCGAATCCGCGACGGTCCGGCCGATCACGCCCTCGAAATCCTCGCCCGACGGATGCTTCGTGCCCATGCGCGATCTCCCTCCTCGAGCGCGCATGATATCCGCAGGCGCGGCCCGGGTGCGGGCGATCGATGCGCTAGGGCCTTCGGCCGTCCGGCGGCCAGCTCGCGACACCGTCTTCGAGCGGGATCTCGAGCGAGCGGAGCAGCGACGAGAAGAGCCGCCAGTTGCCGATCGCGGCCACGAGCTCGAGCCGGCTCTCGGCCGAGTCGAGCTCGGCCTCGCAGGCGCGCCAGGTGGCGGCCGAGATCGCGCCCGACTCGAGCGTCTCGTCGGTCGCCGCGAGCACCGCGCGCTCGGCCGGACCGAAGGCCGCGTGGCCGCGCCAGTCGCGCACGGCGAGCAGCTCCGCGTCGCCGACACCGAGCTGTTTCGCCACACGCCAGTGCTGGGTCCACTCGTAGTCCGAGCCCGTCGCCCAGCCGATCCGCATGATCACGAGCTCCCGCAATCGCGCATCGAGCTTTCCGCGGAACAGCAGCTGCCCGAGCAGGCCGTAGATCGCCTTGGCCAGATCGGGGTGGCGGAGGAGCACGCGGAACACGGAGAGCTCCGCCATCTGCGCGGGAAGTCCGACCCGCTCGGCGGCGGCCTTCGCGTCTTCGATCGACAACCGTGGAACCCGGGCTTCGCCTGACATGTGCGATATGCTCGCACGATGGACAGCGATCGCGTGCGCTCTTTTTCGATCGTCGTCGCGGCCTACGTCGTGGCGCTCGTGGCCGCGATCGCGACGGGCGAGATCGTCGGCAGTGACTCGCCGGTGCTCACGGTCTTCGTCGCGGACCTCGTCGCGACGCTCGTGATCTTCGGCTTCAGCATGGCGCTCGCGAATTCGAGCATGTACGACGCGTACTGGAGCGTCGTGCCGCCGGTGATCGGGCTCTACTGGGCGAGCGCGCTGCCACAGGGTCAGGCGGACCCGGTGCGCCAGGCGATCGTGCTTCTCCTGGTCTTCGCCTGGGCGATCCGGCTGACCTGGAACTGGGCGCGTGGCTGGCCGGGGCTGCACCACGAGGACTGGCGCTACGTCGAGCTTCGCGAGAACACGAACGCGCCGTACTGGCTCGTGAGCCTGACCGGAATCCACTATTTCCCGACGCTGCAAGTCTTTCTCGCGTGTCTGCCGCTGTATCCCGCGCTCGCCGTGGGCACGCGTCCGCTCGGCGCGCTCGACGCGCTGGCCGCGGTCGTGACGGCGGGCGCGATCGCGCTCGAGACGATCGCCGACGAGCAGCTCCGCGCCTTCAACCGCACCAAGCAGCCGGGCGACATCTGCGAACGCGGCGTGTGGGCGTGGCTGCGCCACCCGAACTACCTGGGCGAGATGCTGTTCTGGTGGGGGCTGTGGCTCTTCGGGCTGGCGGCGGCTCCCGAGTGGTACTGGAGCGTGATCGGTCCGCTGGCGATCACGGCGATGTTCGTGTTCGCGAGCGTGCCGCTGCTCGATCGCCGCAACGTCGCACGCCGTCCCGGATACGAAGAGGTGATGAAGCGGATTCCGGCGCTCGTGCCGCGCCGACCGAGCCGCTGAGTCCGGTCTGATTCCGGTTTGGCGCTGCGATACGATCGAGCCGCCCTCCCTACCCGGGCCTACAAGGAGCTCCCGACATGGATCTCGGTCGCACGGTTCTGATCGTCGCTCTCGTCGCGCTGCTGCCCGCCTACGGCTGTCAGGTCATCATGGCGAGCATCACCTCGCCTTCCGATTCGATCTCCGGAACCGGTCGCTCGATCGGCGGGATCTTCGAGGGGCTCTCGACCTCGTCCGGAAGCGGCGGCGGTGACTCGACGAAGAAGGAGAGCTACCAGCGCGATCTTCGCCAGTACGCCGCGGCGTTCGTGCACGGCGGCGGAAGCGAGCAGGACTTCGCGCGCGGTGTCACTCGCATCGCCGAGAACCACGGCATCGCGAACTGGGAGGCGGAGCCCGCGACGCCGTTCGCGATCGGCCAGGGCATGCGCGAGGCGAACGTGTCCGAGCAGGCGATGCGCGCGTTCTGCCGCGAGTTCGGCGCGAACGCCACGGCGGCGAAGCTCGCGTTCGAAGGCTGGCAGAGCGCCGGCGGCTGAGCGATGCGCAAGCGCGCGCTTGCGCTGACGCTCGCCATCTCCGCGGCCGGGGCGGTGAACGCGCCGGCCGCGGAGCTCGGCGTCGTGTACGTGCGCGCGAACGTCGGCTCCGCGAGCGGTGGTCACGCCGCGCTCGTCGCAGGCGACACCGTCTACCATCTGCAGACCGACGGCGACGATCTGTACTGGATCGCGCGCGATCACTGGGCGAGCTTCGCCTACGTCTACGCAGGGCTGCAGAACCGGCCGCTCGAGATCGCCGAGCTCGACGTCGCGCCCGAGACGCGCAACCGCGTGCTCGATCGCTTCGCCCGCCTCTACGTCGAGCAGGACATCGAGGCGACCCGGCGCGACGCGCGCGCGGCCGACGTCGCCTGGCTCGAGGCATGGGCTGCGGGCGCGCCGTTTCCGCCGCTTCGCGCCGCAGGGCTGCTCGCGCCGGATCGCCCCGGCGACGAAGCTGCAACGCGGCTTCGCGACGCGGTGCGCGAACCGCTCGGCGAGGCACGGCGCGCCTTCGCGGCTGCGCCGCTCGCGGTCGATCCGGACGACCTCGAGGGCCTGCGCGAGCGCCTCGCCCTGCGCGAGGCGCTGCGCGCGCTCGACGAGTCGTGGTCGATCGCGCCAGAAGCGCTGGTCGAGCTCCCGGATCGCTTCGATGCGCCGCTCTCCGACACGGAGCGAACGGCGCTCTCGGGCTTCGCGACGGCGCTCGAGGCCAGCGTCGCGCAGCTGCTCCGCTCGACGCGGCCCGATCGCGGAACCGCGCTCCTGCTCGCGCAGGCGCGCTACGTCGCGCTGCACCGCTCGCTCGCACGGAACCGCCTGGTCCTGCTCGATGCCTTCGACGGTCACGCCGGCACGGATCTCGGTCCCGATCCCGACATCAGCGATGGGACGCGCGCGAAGCAGCTCGAGTACGCCGGCGACCTGATGCGCCGCGGGCGCGCCGCCGTCCTCGCGAGGGCGAACGTCGAGGAGTCCACCTACAACCTGCTCGAGGAGACCGCCGGGCTGATCGAGCGCACGGCTCTCGGTCGCCGCGACTCGGCGCTGCTCGAGCTGGAGCGCAACAAGCTCCCCGCGCGCGCGCGCAGCGTCGCGGCGCCCGCGTTCCCGGGAGACGTGTCGGGCGCGCTCGAGGCGGCGCGCGCGCGCTTCGCCGAGACCGACGCGCGCTACCGCGCGCGCTGGTCCTACGACCTGTTTCGGCGCAACTGCATCACCGAGCTCGCGCGCGTCGCGGACGAGGCGCTCGCCGGGCGGCTTCCCGCCGACGAGGCGTTCGGCTTCATTCCGTTCGTGTTCTTCGACCGCGTGCGCGAGCGCGCTCCCGTCGCGGCGATCGAGCGCGTGCCGTCGCAGCGCGAGCGCGCGCTCGCGGAAGCGCTCGGCGGGGAATCGGGCGTCTGGGCGCGGCTGCGCGAGTCGACCACGCTCGGCTCGTCGGTCTACACGCCACGGCGCAGCGACGGCGCGTTCCTGCTCTTCACCGACGACGTGTTCTGGCGCCGCCCGCTCTACGGCGTGGCGAACCTGGTCTGGGCGTCGGGTCACACTGCATTCGGGGTCGCGGCGTCGCCGTTCGATCGCGGCGCGCGGCTCCGGGCGGGTCTCTCGGGCATGTTCTGGAGCCTGCCCGAGCTCGCCTTCCAGAACGTGCGCAAGGGCTCCTACGAGTGGGTCACGGTGGCGGAAGACTCGCCGTGAAGCCGGAGTAGCCTGGAACGATCCGGGCGCCTTCGCCGAGCGCGCCCGACGCGTGCAGGAAGGCCTCGATCTCGTCGATGCGCTCGCCCGCGTCGGCATGGCCGATCTCGACGAGCGTGCGTGTGTACGCCGCGTCGAAGAGCAGGTAGCTCATCAGGTCGGCGCTCTGCGCGTCCGGCGTGCCCAGGCCGTCGAGCGCGTAGCGCAGCAGGCGCGGCATGCGGTGCGCGAAGCGCTGCGCGACGAGCGCGAGGTCCTCCGAGGGCGAGAGCGCGAACGGCGTGACGCGCCGCATGGGCTCCGAGGCGGGCGCGGCGCCGTTCGTGCCGCGGTGCGCCGAGACCAGGTCGTTCATGCGCCGCAGGTGATCCAGATCGGTGTCGAGATGGTCCAGGAAGATCGCGTTCAGGAAGACGCCGCAGATCTGCGCGAGAGGCGGGCAGGGGAGCACGGGGCCGTTCGCGCCGGACGGCGCCGCGCTGCCCGACTCCTCGCGCGCGAGCGTGTCCGCGGCGCGGCTCGAGCGCACGCCGATCGCGAACACGTGGCTCGCGCCCAGCCGGATCGCGGGGCTCATCGGCGCGACCAGGCGCAATCCCCCGTCGCCGAACCAGAGCTCGCCCGCCGAGGTCGCGAGCTGAACCGGCGGGAACACGATCGGGATCGCGCCCGACGCCAGAATGTGTCGGTGGCTGAGCTGCACCGGCAGCACGACGCGGCGGCTCTTCGTCCAGACCGGGTGCCCCGGCCGACCCTGTACGAACGTGAACGAGCGTCCCGAGTGGTAGCTGGTCGCGGTGACGGCGACCGCGTACACGTCCCCGCGCGCGATCGCGTCCGAGATCCCGTTCACCGGAAACACCGATTCCAGGAACGCGTCGAGCGGCGAGCTGTCGAGCAGGCCCGTCGAGATCGTGCTGCCGAGCAGGCCGCCCAGCGCGAGGTCGCGCGCGAGCCCGGCGGCGCCGAGCGCGAGCGACGGCAGGTCCGTGCGGAAGACGCGATCCACGCGGAGCTCGGACCAGACCCGCGCCACCTCGCTCGCCGCCGTGCCGAAGCTCTCGCTCCGCGCCGCCAGGATCGCGCCATTGATGGCGCCCGCCGACGCCCCCGCGACGATCGCGAACGGCGACGGGCGGTCGCGCAGCGCGGGGATCTCCGACACGCGCTTCAGCACGCCCGCCTGATACGCGCCGCGCGCGCCACCCGCCGTGAGAACCAGGCCCAGCATCGCTCCCTTCGCAGAGCAATCCCGGTGCCAGCGCGCGGACCGGACCTCGCGCGCCGCGCCCTCGGCTCTGCCCGCGAATCGGGCAGAGGGCTCCTAGAGTCTGGCCGTCGCTCGGATCTCGACGAGAGCGCCCGGGATTGCGAGCGCGGTCGTGCCGATCGCGGTCCAGGCCGGATACGGATCCTTCAGGAACTCGTCCTTCACCTTCCCGAACTCGCCGAGGTGCTCCATGCCGACGTGGAAGGTCGTCATCTCGACGACGTCGCCGAAGTCCGCGCCAGCGGCCTCGAGCACGCGGCGCAGATTCTCGAACGCGAGCGTGAACTGCGCCTTGGGGTCCGTCGGCACCTTGTGACCCGGGCCCGCCCAGCCGAGCTGGCCAGAGCAGTAGATCGTCTTCCCGACGCGCACCGCCGGCGCGAAGTGGAAGTTCTCGTAGTAGTGCTCGAAGCCCTTGGGGATGATCGTCCGGTGTTTGGCCATGCGCGCAGCATACCAGCGACTACGGTCCGACGGGACGGACGACCACCTGCACGTCGTCGCTGCCGTCAACGACGGCGAGCGGCGCCTTGGTCGCGAAGAGCGGGCCTTCGGGCGCCGCGATGCGCGCCTCGAGCGCGAGCGTCTCCGGCCGCGCCTGCGGCAGATACGAGAGCGAGAACGCGATCGGCACCGGCCCGCGCGGGCTGACGAGCGCGCGCGCGAGCCGCGCGTCGCCGCGCGACAGCCACACCTCGACGCGCGCGTCGGGCGGAAGCGGAACGGGCTCGACGTAGGTGACGACGCCGGCGAGGTGTCGCACCGCGCTCCGGCGATAGCTGCCGGCGAAATAGCCGTTGTCGGCGGGACCGAGCGTGAGCAGCCCGTTCTCGAACGACTGCACGCGCAGGCGGACCGGCGTCGTCTGCGCGGTGCGATCGGTGTTGGTCGAGAGCACGAGCTCGCCCTGCGCGTAGTTCCAGGCCACGCCGTTCATCGAGAAGATGCCGAGCAGCGCGAGGCTGCCGTCGGCGCGCAGATCGAAGCCTTCGAGCCCCACCGCGCCGTCGCGGATCTCGCGCACCCAGCCCCCCGCGAGCTCGACCTCGACGCGCGCGTCCACGCCCGGGTCGGGACGCCGGCACGCGCAGAGCGCGAGCGTTGCGAGCGCGAGAGCGGCGAGGCGGACGTTCATCGCGCACAGCTTATACTCGCGCGATGGGGGGAATGGCCCGACTCGGGCTCGTGGTCGTCGCCGTCGGCGCGTCCGTCTTCGCGTGCAAGCAGTCGCCGCGGGAGCCGTCGTCGCGCTTCCTCGCGCCCGGCGACTCCACGATCGAGCTCGTGCGCGGCGCGAGCAAGCGCAGCTTCATCGTCCACCTGCCGCCGAGCTTCTCGACGCGCGGGCCGATGCCGGTTCTGATCGCGTACCACGGCGGCGGCGGCAACGCGCGCCACCTGCAGCGCACCGCGGGCCTCGACGCGAAGGCCGATGCGGCCGGCGCGGTGGTCGTCTACCCGAATGGCTCGGGGCGCTTCGGCAAGCGCTTCCTGACCTGGAACGCGGGCACCTGTTGCGGCTACGCGATGGAGCAGAAGGTCGACGACGTCGGCTTCACGCTCGCGATCCTCGCCGATCTCGACCGCGACCTCGCGCTCGACCGCACGCGCGTCTGGGCCACCGGACACTCGAACGGCGCGATGATGGCGTACCGGCTCGCGGCCGACGCCGCGTCGCGCGTCGCGGCGATCGCGCCCGTCGCCGGCGCCGACATGACCGCGGACTTCGCGCCCGCGGCACCCGTCGCGGTCCTGCACGTGCACAGCGTCGACGACCCGCGCGCGATCTACGCGGGCGGCCCGGGACCGCGGCCCGGCGGCGCCGGAACGCCGATCGAGCACCGCAGCGTGGAAGCGGGCCTCGCGCGCTGGCGCGAGCGCGACGCCTGCACCGGTGCGGGTCGTGCGTCCGACACGCGCGAGCTCGAGCAACACAAAGCCGTGTTGATCGACTACGGACCGTGCGCCGCCGGCACCGATGTCGCGCACTGGAAGCTCGAAGGTCCCGGCCACGGCTGGCCGGGCAGCGAGACGAAGCGGCTCGCGAAGCTGCTCGGGCCGGGCACGAAGGTGATCTCCGCCGCCGACGAGGTCTTCCGCTTCGTCACGCGCTTCTCGCGCCCCGACGCGCCGGAGCTCCGCTCGCGCTGATCCGACCGGCTCAGGGCGGCAGCGCCGCGGTGCAGGTCTGCTGCACACCGGGCGCGAGCGACGCGAGCGCGCGGCGCAGGACCGCGAGCGTGCGCACCGTGCACTCCGTCTTCGCGCCGA
>CAZMKX010000002.1:0-40471 GCA_964566375.1 uncultured Myxococcales bacterium | reverse complement strand
CGCGTTCCGCTACGTCGGCGGCAGCCCGAACGGCTCGACCGACGACATCGCCGGCGTCGTCAACGATGCCGGGAACGTGATGGGGCTGATGCCGCACCCCGAGCACGCGGTCGATCCGCTGCTCGGCTCCACCGACGGCGCGCGGCTGCTGCGCTCGTTCCTGGCCGCCTGCGTGGCGACGCGGGAGAAGCGATGAAGAAGGACCCCGAAGTCACCCTCGAGCTCGCTCGCGAGCACGGGCTGTCCGAGCTCGAGGCGAAGCTCGTGTTCGAGATCCTGGGCCGGAAGCCCACGTACCCCGAGCTCGGCATCTTCTCGGTGATGTGGTCGGAGCACTGCTCGTACAAGTCGAGCAAGAAGCTTCTGCAGACGCTGCCGACGAAGGGCGCGTGCGTGATCCAGGGCCCGGGCGAGAACGCGGGCGTGGTCGACATCGGCGACGGCAACGTGTGCGTGTTCAAGATCGAGAGCCACAACCACCCGTCCTTCGTTGAGCCGCACGCGGGCGCGGCGACGGGCGTCGGCGGGATCCTGCGCGACATCTTCACCATGGGCGCGCGGCCGCTCGCGTCGCTCGACTCGCTCCGCTTCGGTCCGCTCGACGATCCACACCAGCGCTTCCTCGTGCGCGGCGTGGTTTCCGGCGTGGGCTCGTACGGCAACTGCTTCGGCTGCGCGACGGTCGGCGGCGAGGTCACGTTCCATCCGCGCTACCGCAAGAACATCCTGGTGAACGCGATGAACGTCGGCATCGCCCGCGCCGACGCGATCTTCCTCGCGAAGGCCGCCGGAATCGGCAATCCCGTGATCTACGTCGGCTCGAAGACCGGCCGCGACGGAATTCACGGCGCGAGCCTGCTCGCCTCGTCCGAGTTCGACGAGCACACCGAGGAGATGCGTCCGACGGTGCAGCTCGGCGATCCTTTCACGGAGAAGCTCCTGCTCGAGGCGTGCCTCGAGGCGATGCAGACCGGCGCGATCGTCGGCATCCAGGACATGGGCGCGGCGGGGCTCACCTGCTCGTCGTTCGAGATGGCCTCGCACTCGGGCACGGGAATCGAGATGGACCTCGACCGCGTGCCGCAGCGCGAGACCGGCATGACGCCCTACGAGATGATGCTCTCGGAGTCGCAGGAGCGCATGCTGCTGGTCGCCGAGGCCGGTCGCGAGCAGGAGATCCTGGACGTCTTCGCGAAGTGGGATCTCGATGCGGCGCTGGTCGGCCGCGTGACGAACGACGGCCGCATGCGCGTTCGCTGGCACGGCGAGACGGTCGTCGACATCCCTGTCGACCCGGTCTCGGCGAGCTCGCCGGTCTACGAGCGCCCGCGCGCGCGGCCCGCGGACTTCGAAGCGCGACAGCAGCTCGACCTGGCCTCGCTGCCGCTCGAGCGCGATCCGTCCGGAGCGCTGCTCGCACTGCTCGGCTCGCCGAACCTGTGCTCGCGTGAGTGGGTGTATCGCCAGTACGACCAGCTCGTGCAGTCGTCGACCGTGCTTCGGCCCGGCGGCGACGCGGCGGTCGTGCGCGTCCCGGAGACCGAGCGCGGCCTCGCGCTGAAGACCGACTGCAACCCGCGCTACTGCGCCCAGGACCCGTACCTGGGCGCGATGCACGCGGTGGCGGAGGCCGCGCGGAACGTCGCCGTCACGGGAGCGCGCCCGCTCGCGGCGACGAACTGCCTGAACTTCGGCAGCCCCGAGCGACCCGAGTGCATGTGGGAGTTCGCCGAAGCGATCCGCGGCATGGGCGAGGCCTGCAAAGCGCTCGGCACGCCGATCGTCTCGGGCAACGTGAGCTTCTACAACGAGACGGCCGGGGAGGGCGCAATTCCTCCGACACCGACGATCGGCATGGTGGGCCTGCTCGCGGACGTGACGCGCGCCGTGCCGGCGGCGTTCCGCGCCGCCGGCGACGCCGTGATCCTGCTCGGGCGCACGCTGCCGGAGCTCGGCGCGAGCGAGTACCTCGCGGTGCGGCACGGCCTCGAGCGCGGCGCACCGCCGGCGCTCGATCTCGCCGCAGAGAGGCGCCTGCACGCACTCCTGGTCGACGCGGCGTCGCGCGGGCTGCTGCGCTCCGCGCACGATTGCTCGGAGGGAGGGGCGGCGATCGCGCTGGCCGAGTGCGCGATCCGCTCCGGAACTGGCGTCGAGGTCGCGCTGGGCGACGTCGAGGGCCGGCCCGAGCTCGCGCTCTTCGCCGAGTCCGCCAGCCGCGCGGTCGTCTCCTGCTCGCCCGGAGTTGCCGACGATCTGCTCGCCCTGGCGCGAAGTCACGGCGTCCCCGCCGCGCGCATCGGAAGAACGGGCGGCGAGCGCATCCTGATCGCACCCGGGGTCGACGTCTCGATCGCCGAGGCGCACGATGTCTGGGCCCGTACGCTGCCGGAGGCTCTGGGATGAGCGACGAGATTGCCGACAGGCCCGATCGCTTCCGCGACGAGTGCGGAGTCATGGGCATTGCCGGCCACCCCGAGGCGGCGAATCTGGCCTACCTGGGGCTGTACGCGCTCCAGCATCGCGGCCAGGAGTCCGCCGGGATCGTCACGCGCGACGGCGGCGAGAGCCACATCCACAAGGGCATGGGACTGGTCGCCGAGATCTTCTCCCAGGACGTGCTGGCGAAGCTGCCGGGCCGGATCGCGATCGGCCACGTGCGCTACTCGACTGCGGGCTCGAGCAACCTGCGCGACGCGCAGCCGTTTCTCGCGAACACGGGGCGCTCCAACATCTCGGTCGCGCACAACGGCAATCTCACCAACGCCGACGCGATCCGCGCGGAGCTGGAAGGGCACGGCTCGATCTTCCAGAGCACGATGGACTCGGAGGTCTTCGTGCACCTGTTCGCGCGGGCGCGCGGCACGCTCGAGGAGCGACTCGGCGACATGTGCTCGCGCGTGCGCGGCGCGTGGTCGGCGGTCTTCCTGGTCGACGATGTGCTCGTGGCGGCGCGCGACCCGCACGGCTTCCGGCCCCTCTCGCTCGGACGGCTCGGCCAGGCCTGGGTGGTGGCGAGCGAGACCTGCGCGTTCGACCTGATCGGCGCGGTGTACGAGCGCGACGTCGAGCCGGGCGAGATCGTGATCATCAAGCGCGGGCGCCTGCGTTCGGTGCAGCCGCTGCCGCGCGCCGCCGAGAAGCTGTGCGTTTTCGAGCACATCTACTTCGCGCGACCCGACTCGCTGGTGTTCGGTGCGAACGTCTACCAGACACGCAAGCAGCTCGGCCGCGAGCTCGCGCGCGAGAACCCGGTCGAGGCCGACATGGTGGTGCCCGTGCTCGATTCGGGCGCTGCGGCGGCCCTCGGCTACGCCGAGGCGTCCGGGATACCGTACGAGAACGCGCTGATCCGCAACCACTACGTGCGGCGCACGTTCATCGAGCCGGAGCAATCCATCCGGCTCTTCGGCGTGCGCGTGAAGCACAATCCGATCCGCGAGATGGTGGCGGGCAAACGGCTCGTCGTCGTCGAGGATTCGATCGTGCGTGGCACGACGCTCTCGAAGCTCGTCACGCTCTTCCGCGGCGCCGGTGCGCGAGAGGTTCACGTCCGGGTGTCTTCGCCGCCGACCACCGGCCCCTGCTACTACGGCATCGACACGCCCACGCGCGCGGAGCTGATCGCGGCGAACCACAGCGTCGAGGAGATTCGCGGGATGATCGGCGCGGACAGCCTGGCGTACCTGTCGCTCGCGGCGCTGCGCCGGATCGAGGCGTCGATGAAGCACGGCTTCTGCGACGCCTGCTTCTCCGGCGAGTACGTGATCCCGGTCGACGAGGTCGCCGTGGCCGATCCGCAGCTCGCGCTCTTCGACGGTCCGGCCGAGCCGGACGACGCGGGCGGAGCCGGCGGCGAGACGCGCTAGCCGCTTCCGGCGCAGGAGGACTCTTGGCAGCCGACGGCGCGCTGATCGTGTTGGCGAACCTGCGCGCGACGCCGCGTCCGGGCGGGCGCGTCGTGATGACGCGCAAGTTCGTCACGGGGATGCAGGAGTACGCGGAGCTCTGGCGAGGCCCGGTCGAGACCGTGCTCGAGCCCGATCCCGAGCTCTCGCCGAACCTCGACAACGTCGAGATCGACCCCGCGAGCATCGGCTTCGGCGTGCACGTGATGCCTTTCGGCTCGGCCGAGCTCGCGCAGACGCTGAAGGGCGCGGCGGTCGTGCTCGGCGGCATCTCCGACCAGTTGAACCACGTGAGCGGGATCGGTCGCGCACTCCGGATTCCGGTCGTCTTCGGCACCGAGTACACGCTGCGCACGCGCATCCAGATCATCTTTGCGGAGACCACGAACCCGGTCTTGCGCGCGCGCCGCGCGCTCTGGGAATGGAATCTGGAACGGCGACAGCGCGCCGCCATCCGGATGGCGCAGGGGATCCAGTGCAACGGCACGCCGACCTGGCACGCGTATCGCTCGCTCTCGCCCGATCCGCTGCTCTTCTTCGACACGCGCACGCCGCGTTCGCTCATGCTCGCGGAGGCGGCACTCGAGCGCCGCCTCGAGGAGCTTCGCACCCGGCGGCGCCTGCGCCTGGTGTTCAGCGGGCGCCTCAACAGGATGAAGGGCGCCGATCACCTGCTGCGCGTCGCGCGCGAGCTGGCGGCGCAGGGCTGCGACTTCGAGCTCTCGATCTGCGGCGGTGGCCCGCTGGAGCGCGAGCTGGCGCAGGGCATCGAGCGGGAGGGCCTGGGCGAGCGCGTGAAGCTCCGCGGCGTGCTCGACTTCGAGACCGAGCTCGTGCCGTTCGTCTCGACACAGGCCGATCTGTTCGTCTGCTGCCACCCGCAAGGCGATCCGTCCTGTACGTATCTGGAGACGTTCGCCTGCGGCGTGCCGATCGCCGGCTACGCGAACGAGGCATTCGCGGGGTTGCTCGGCATGACACCCTCCGGTGTATCGGTGGGGATCGGCGATCATCGTGCGCTCGCGGGTGCGATCCGGGCGCTCGACGCGGACCGCGAGCGGCTCGCCACGCTGTCCCGCCAGGCGCTCGCCTTCGCGCGCGAGCGTGACTTCGAGACCGAGTTCCGGCGCAGGATCGATCACCTGGCGCGCGTCGCGACGCGCGGAGTCTGAACCGGGACTCAGAACAGCCCGACGCTCCACACCGTCACGAGCGCCCACCCCAGGCCGCAGGCGAGCAGCGCCGGCGACTTCGCGAGCAGATCGACGGGCGAGGCGCCGCGACCGGGAACGTACACCTGTCGCAGCCACTCGAGAACGCCGAAGACCACGAAGGGAACCGAGGCGAACTCGCGTCCCGGCACCAGCACGTCCGTCTCGACCGCGTAGAGCGCGTAGGAGGTGAGGGTGACCGCGGCCATCACCGCGAGTGACTGGTCGAGGAAGGCGAGGTCGTAGCCGGCCAGGCTCGGCCGCTGACGGTGGTCGAGCCCGTCGCCGAGCTCACCGCGCCGCTTGCCCAGCGCCAGGAACAGCGAGAGGGACGCGGAGCAGAGCAGGAGCCAGATCGACGCGGTCACCGACAGGAGCGCGCAGCCGAGCAGCACCCGAAGCACGTAGAAGGACGAGAGCAGGAAGACGTCGAGCAGGGGGATCGCCTTTCCGATCGACGAATAGAAGACGTTGAGCACGAGGTAGGCCGCCAGGATCCCGAGCGCCGTCGGTCGCGCCGAGGCCGCCACGCAGGCGGTGCCGAGCGCGACCAGCGCCAGCCCGAAGCCGAGCGCCGCGGTCCGCGAGACGCGGCCGCTTGCGACGGGCCGCGCGCGCTTGCGCGGGTGCGCGCGGTCGAGCTCCACGTCGACGACGTCGTTCAGCGTGTAGACCGCGGAGGTCGCGAGCGAGAAGCCGAGAAGTCCCAGCGCGAAGGGCAGAGGCTCCAGGTGCGCGCCGGTCGCGAGCGCGAACGGCACCGGCAGAAGCACGAAGACGCCCTTCAGCCAGTCTCGTGGCCTCGCGAGCAGGAACAGATCGCGCGCAAGCGTCACCACGCTCAGAACCCGATCCGTCGCATCACGGCGCGCGGCAGCGCGCGGATCACGAGCATGACGAGCGCCCAGATCGGCGGTGCGTACACGACCGGCGCGCCGCGGTCGATCGCGCGCAGCACGCGCCGCGCGACCTCATCGGGCTCGCCCGCGAACGGCGGCGGCTGCAGACCGGCGGTCATCCCCGTGCGCACGAAGCCGGGCTTCACGGTCACGGTGCGCAGTCCCGCGGAGCGGAACTTGTGATCGAGGCCTTCGAGATAGTACGAGAGACCCGCCTTGGCCGCGCCGTACAGGATCACCGGCTTGCGCGCGCGGTCGCCCGCGACCGACGAGAAGACGCAGAGCGTTCCGCCGCCGCACGCCATCAGGCGCTTTCGCGCCTCCTCGCAGAACAGCACGGTGTGGGTGTAGTCGATCTCGAGCAGGCGGCGAAGGCGGCCGGCGTCCGACTCGAGCACTTCCTGGCTCGCGAAGTCACCCGCCGTCACGATCACGGCGTCGAAGCGCTCGAGCGCGGCGTCGGCCTCGTCGAGCGCGCGCGCGAAGCCTTCCGGCGCGCCCAGATCCGCCACGCCGTAGCCCACGGGCTTCGGCGCACCGAGGACCTCGAGCTCGCTCGCGCTGCGCGCGAGCTCGGCTTCGTCTCGGCCGAGCAGGAACAGCGCATCCCCGCGCGACGCCAGTCGTCGTGCGAGCGCGCGGCCCATGCCTTTCGTCGCACCGAGCACGACCACCTTCACGGTGTGTCTCCGAAGAGCCGCACCGACTGCGCGCTGCGCAGCACGCCGTCCGGGTCCCACTTGCGGCGGATCTCCTGGAAGAGGGGCAGACGCGGCTCCATCGCGGCGAAGTGCTCGGGTCGCGTGAGCGCGTCCTTCGCCAGGTAGATCCGGCCGCCAGCCCCGATCGTGATCTCGTTCAGGGTGTCGACGAGCCGTTGCGTTCCGGCGCCGCGCATCGGCACGTCGAGCGCGATCGTGATCCCCGGGCGCGGAAACGAGAGCACGCCCTTGCCCTCGGGCCCGCAGTCCTTGATCACCGTCACCGGGGACGCGCCGCAGCGACGCGCGAACGTCTCGAACAGGTGCGCGTAGGCGCGGGGCTCGCGATCGAGCGGAAGCACGCACTGGTACTGCGTGAAGCCCGACGGTCCGTACAGGCGATTCCAGTCGCGGATCGCGTCGAGCGGATAGAAGAACGTCTGCGGGTGCACGATGCCGCGCGTCCGGCGCGCGTGCAGCAGCTGCCAGGCGACGTTGAAGCTGCGCACGCTCCACCGGCCGATCAGCCAGTCGGGCATCGTGAAGGGAACCCCGAGCCGCTCGCGCACGACGGGCGTCGCACGCGGAGCCTCGTCTGCGCTCGCCCAGCGAGCCTTCGTCACGAAGCCGCGTCCCAGCGCTCCCCGCGCGCGAGAGGCGTCCGCCCACGCGACGGTGTAGGGCCATGCGCGGCCGGCTTCGCGAAGCGTCCCGACGAGCGCGTCGAGATCGCGCACGGGCTCGCTCTCGCAGTAGATCCACGCGGACGGAACGCGCTCGAGTCGGAGCTCGACCTCGAGGATGTGGCCCGTCAGGCCCATGCCACCGAGCGTCGCGCGAAACAGCTCCGGCTCACACGCCTCGCTCACCTCGAGCACCCGCCCGTCGGCGACGAGCATGCGCAGCGCGCGCACGTGCTCTCCGATGCAGCCGGCGACGTGGTGGTTCTTGCCGTGGACGTCCGAGGCCACCATTCCGCCGAGCGTCACGAAGTGTGTGCCGGGCGAGACCGGCGGCGCGAAGCCGCGCTCGAACGCGAAGCGGTTCAGCGCCGAGAGGGGAAGGCCCGCCTCGGCGCGGAGGATGGCGCTCTCGGGGTCGAAGGAGAGGATCCGATCGGCGAGCCGGGAGCCCGCGAGACGCGCGTCGGCGCGAGAAGGCAGCGAGCTGTCGCCGTAGGAACGCCCGAGCCCGCGCGTGAGCGCGCTTCCACGCGCGACGCGAAGCAGGTCTTCGGACGCACGCTCGTGACCCTCGACCACGGGGAAGCGCCCCCAGCCCGAAAGCGTCTGCCGAGCCGGGCTCAAGCGCCGGACACTCGCTGGTACCGCGCACGGCGGACGTCGGTCGTCGGCTCGCAGCGGACTCTCACGGTTTCTCCTGCCCTCGCGCGCGCCGGGTGACCGTCACTCCGCACTGTTCGGACGAATTGCCGGTGGCGCTGAACCAAGCTCGTGTCGCACACGGGCCATCGGAACGACGGGAACGCTAGCAGATGAGCCGGGAGCGAGCGAAGCGCCGGAGCGCCGCTGGTGGCCGAGCGCTCGCTAGCGACGGGCGGCGGTGGCCTGCACGAAGTCGCGGAGATGCGCGAGGCTGAGCCGGCGGCGCTGTCGCTCCTGAACGAAGGCGACGTAGCGCGCGTCGTATCGCGGCGCACGCGACAAGGCCGCGGCGAGGTAGCCGGCCAGGAGCATCAGACCGCCCAGCGGGCGCGGATAGTCCTGCAGCGTGCTGCGCGCCGCGCGCACCAGGTGGTACAGCCAGTAGTAGCCGAGGTACCAGTACAGCCGACCCATCTCGTACCGGCTGCGCAGCACGTTCGCCTGCCGGCCGTCGATCGGGCGCAGGTGGATGATCTCGTCCTCGAGAAAGCTGCGCGTCTCGAAGCCCGCCATCTGCGCCTTGGTCTCGTCGATCATGTCCCAACCGCGCACGGCCTCGAGCCCGCCGATCGCGCGGAAGCACGCCGCGGAGTACATCTTCGCCGGACCGCGCACGTGCTCGTCGTGGCAGTACTCGATCGACTTCACGCCGTCCTTGACGAGGAAGGTCTTGCCGCTCGCCATGCCGAGCTTCGGATTCGCGTCGAAGTGGCGGAGCATGCGCTCGAAGTAGTCGGGCGCGAACTCGAGATCCGCGTCGAGCTTGACGACGAAGTCCCAATCCGTCCCCACCTGGGCGAGCCCTTCGTCGAAGGCCTGCACGACACCGCCGCCGAGCGCGCGAAAGCCGCGATCGGCGCGGTCGACGAGGCGCATCCAGGGCGCCTCCTCGAGGTGGCGCGCGACGATCTCGCGCGTCCGATCCGTCGAGCCGTCGTTCACGATCACCCACCGTTCCGGCGGCACCGTTTGCGCGAGCATCGACCGGATCGTGCGTTCGACGGTCGTCTCCTCGTCGCGCGTGGGCGTAATGACGACGTAGCGGCGCTTCATGCTCGATTGCTCCGCGGAGTTCCGGCGATTCGCGCCACGCCTCGTAGAACGGACGGGACGGGCGTTCCCTTGAAGGCGCTTCCCGGGTCAGATCCTGACGCTCCGGCCCGCGCGGCGCAAAGCCCGTGAGAGACGGGATAAGCTGCGGCGATGAAGCTGCCCCGCGTCCGCCGCGTGCTCTCGGGCCTGCTCGCGGTGGGGCTCGTCTTCGCGCTGGTCGAAGGCGCGGCGAGCCTGGCGTACTTCGTCTGGTGGGCGCGCATGCACTACTGGAGGCCGCTTCCGGAGCGCGCGCACACCGTCTACGACCCGGAGCTCGGTTGGTCGAACGCAAAGAGCACGGTCGCAAGGGACGTCTTCGGTCCCGGACTCGACGTCACGACCAACGCGCGCGGCTTCCGGAACGCGTCGGAGCTCGCGGACTCGGTGCCCCCGGGCAAGACCCGCGTCGTCGCGCTCGGCGACTCGTTCACCCTCGGCTACGACGTCGGGGACGCGGATTCCTGGCCGGCCTGGCTCGAGCGGCTCTGTCCGGGGCTCGAAGTTCCCAACATGGGCCAGTCGGGCTACGGCATCGACCAGAGCTATCTCTGGTACCTGCGCGACGGCACCGCCTTCGAGCACCAGGTGCTGGTCCTGGCATTCATCGAGGACGACCTGAAGCGCGTGCAGATGGACCGCATGGCCGGCTACGGGAAGCCCGTCCTCGAGATCGTCGACGGCGTGCTGGTCCCGTCCAACGTTCCGGTTCCGCGCGCGCCGTATCTGCTTCCGGCAGTCACCCAGAACCTGTCCCTGCTCGAGACACTCCGGGTCGTCGAGCTGCCCCGCGCCATCCGGGCGCACTTCGCGAAGCCCGCGCCCGTGCCCGGCCAACGCCTCGACGACGCGGGCGCGGAGCGCGTCGACGAGGCGGTCTTCCGCGCGCTGCACGCGGTCACCGCGAAGCGCGGGACGGAGCTGCTGCTCGTGCACCTTCCGCACCTCGAGGCCGCGCGGCCCGATTCGCTCGCGCCGCTCCCGGATTTCGGCGCGGCGGCGCTCGCGCGCGTCAGCGCCGACGGTCTGGCGTTCGCGGATCTCTCCGACGAGATGAGCCGCGTGCCCGACCCGGAGCGGCGCGCACTCTTCCAGCCCGCGACGCTCGAGCGCGGCCCGGGCGGGCACTATTCCTCCGCGGGAAACCGCTTCGTCGCGCAAGCGATCGCGGCGCGGCTCGTCGAGCGCGCAATGATCCCCGCCGATGCCTGCGGTGCGCGCTTCTAGGGATCGCTCGCGGGCCGGGCTCCCCCGGCGCGGCGCGCGAAATGAATCGCGACGTCCAGGAGGCCGCGCGGATGCCAGCGCAGCGCGAGCGCGAGCGTCGCCAGGGAAGTGCCGAGCTCGCCGTCGCGAAGCTGCTGGACCGCCTCGAACGCCACGCCCGGGCCGAACACGTGACCCCAGTGGCGCTTGCCCGTCTCGAGCGCGCGCTCGAGCTCGGCGTTTCCCCGCACGAAGTCGCGCTGCCGTTCCAGAGTCCGGATCGCGGACCGGAGTCCACGGCTCGGACTCACACCGCTCGCGTTCTCGCCGTGCCAGCGATACTCGATCACCACCTGGTTGTGGCAGAAGATCGGCGCCGAGCGGCTGACGCGCAGGTAGAGATCGTAGTCCTCGGTAGGGAAGGTCCCGTCGTGGAAGCCGCCGACCGCGTCGAGCGCCTCGCGCCGGAACATCGCGCAGCCGGGCGGAACCAGGGTGTCGCCCTCGAGCGTGCGGCGGTAGCTCGCGTCCGCCACGTGGCGACGGACGATGTCGGGCGCGGGACGGCCGAGCATGTCGATCGAGCGGTGGAAGCCGTAAACGAAGCCGCTCTCGGGGTGCTGCGCGAAGGCGCGAAGGCCGATCTCGATCGCGTCGGGCAGAAGTCGATCGTCGTGGTCGGTGAAGATCACGTACTCGCCCGTCGCCTCGGCGAGCCCGCGGTTCCGGGCCAGGCTGGCGCCCCGATTCTCCTGCGAGATCACCCGCACACCCGCGACCGAGGACGCCACGCGAACCGAATCGTCCTTCGACCCGTCGTCGACGACGATCACCTGCTCGGGCGGGATCGTCTGGCGGAGCGCGCACTCGACCGCCTCGCGGACGTAGCGACCGCCGTTGTAGCAGGGAATGACGATCGAAACGCCCATTTCTCCGCCGTCACGTTCCGTCGTCGTCCGGAGAGCGCTCGCGCCAGAGCTCCCAGGGCGCGTGCCCGGAGCCGAACAAGTCCTCGAGGCGCTGCTGGTCCTTGAACGTGTCCATGCACGTCCAGAATCCCGGGTGCTCGTAGGCGACGAGCTGATTGGCGTCGATCAGCCGGCGGAACGGCTCGTGGACGAGCTCTTCGTTCGGCCGGATGTAGTCGAAGACGTCGTGGCGGAACATGAAGTAGCCGCCGTTGATGCGGATGTCCGAGACGGCGAGGTCGCGGATGTCGGCGACCAGGTCCTTCTCGCGCATCGTCACGACGTGGAAGCTGTGCGTCGGTCGGACCAACGCGAACGCCGCGGTCTTTCCGCTGGCCAGGAATCGCCGGCTGAAGTCGTGCAGCGGCAGGTCGGTCAAGCCGTCCGAGTAGTTCGCGAGAAAGTACTCCTCGCCTTCGAGGTGCTTGCGCACCGCGCGCAGGCGCTGGCCGATGCTGGTCGTGAGCCCGGTGTCGCAGAACGTGATTCGCCACTTGTCGATGTCGCGGTGCAGGAGCTCGATGCCCTTGTCGCCGCCGGAGAGCACGAAGTCGTTCGAGATCGCTTCGTCGTAGTTCAGGAAGAAGCTCTTGATCGCGTCGGCCTTGTAGCCCAGGCAGAGGATGAAGTCGGTGTGCCCGTGATGGGCGTAGTACTTCATCACGTGCCAGAGCACGGGCCGGTAGCCGATCGGAACCATCGGCTTGGGCACGTTCTCCGCGACGCCGCGGAAGCGCAGACCCAGGCCGCCGCAGAACAGCACGACCTTCATCGCGAGGTCACCCTTCGACCCGTCGCAGCAGGCCGTGTGCGACGAGCGCGCTCGAGGCTTCGTGGATCGACGTGAAGGGCAGCCGCGCGCGCTCGGCGATCTCGAGCAGGCTGAAGCGGCCGTCGGAGAAGCTCAGCACCCACGCCATCGCGCGCTGCAGCTCGCCTCCCCACGGCGCGCTGCCGAGCACGCCACGGCGGCCGAGCTGTGGCTCGCCCTTCGGCTGCAGGTTCCGGTAGCGGCCGTCGTGCTCGAGGACGTCGAGAACGCCGAGCACGGCGCCGAGCGAGTCCCGCAGCGCGTGCGGCTTCACGAAGTCGAGGTCGTCGGCCGAGGTGTGGTACTCGGGGAACTCGGCGTGCGGTGTGCGCATCAGGCAACCCATCGGCAGATCGAAGCCCGGAGAGCAGAACTGCCGCTCATCGTATCCGAACGGATCGAAGTCGCGAAGCCGGTGCGGACCCCGGTGGGACAGGACGTGGGCAAAGGCCCGGTCGATCACGGCGTTGCCGCGACGGCTTCGCTTGTACGTGATCGGACCCGTGTCGCCCACCAGTGTCACGACCAGCCCGTGCCGGACGCGCGCGAGGTTCTTCTCGTTCTGCGCGAGCCAGGTGATCGCGCCGACCGTGACGGGCGCGAACAAGAGCCGGAACGTGTGCCGGTGACCGACGCGTTCCAGATAGCGCCCGAGCAGTGACAGAAGCGAGATGCCCGAGAGATTGTCGTTGCATAGCGCGGGATGACACACGTGGCTGGAGAGCAGGATCTCGTCGGCGCTCGTACCCGGCAGCACCACCTCGCCGTAGGTGAGGCTTCCCGGTCCGAGCGCCGCGTCGATGAATGCCTCGTACTCACCGTCGGGTAGCGCGACCCGTTGCCGGTGCGGCAGGCAGAAGCCCCAGTCCTCGCGATAGACGGAGCTCCGGTACGGAATCCAGTCCGGGTGCTCGGGCAGCGAGTGCAGGTGCGGTTCGAGCTCGGCGCGCGACAGCTTCGCCCGCACCGGTACGCTGTAGCCCAGCACGTGAAGGCTCGACCTGCGCAGGTCTGCGACGATCGCGCCGTCCGGGCCCTTGAGCCACGCCTCGCGCACGTTCCACTCGGGAGGAACGACCCAGTCGAGCACGGGAGTGCCGCTCGGCGTCTCCCGCACCGCGAGCGGAAGACTCCGGCCGAGGATGCGCAGCGTGTCGCGTACCCCGTTCCCGGTCACGCTGCGTGGGAGCGGATACAGCTCGCGGATCAGCGCGTGCATCTCGTCGCCCGGGTCGCCGATGCCGAGTCGCGCAGCGAGATCCTCGAGGCTGAACGGTCTCACACGCCGATTCCCTCGTAGCGCGCGAGGCGCTCCTTGGGCAGCATCCTGCGGCCGTCGACGACGAGCAAGCCGGGGTTCAGGCGTGCGACGAGGTCCGGCACCGCCTCGAACTCGCGCCAGCGCGTGACCAGGACCGCCGCGTCACAGTCGCGCAGCGCCGCCTCCAGCGACCCCCGAATCTCGAGTGTGTCCCCGAACAGAGCGCGCGCGTGCTCCGCCGCGGCCGGGTCGTAGCCAGCGAGCCGCGCACCGCGCGCCGCGAGCTCGCGCACGATCGGGATGGCGGGCGATTCGCGCAGGTCGTCGGTGTCGGGGCGGAACGACAGCCCGAGGATCGAGATGCGCTTCCCCGCGAGGTCCGGGAAGTGCTTCTCGAGCCTGCGGATCACCTCGCCGGGCTGGCTCGCGTTCACGCGCAGGACCGCCTCGAGCACCGCCATCGGCAGGCCGCGGCGGCGGCCCTCGGCGTGCAGCGCCGCCACGTCCTTCGGCAGACAGCTGCCGCCGAAGCCGCAGCCGGCGAGCAGGAACGAGAAGATCGGCGCGACGCTCGTGCCGCCATCGGGGAGAGGGCAGGCGAGATAGCGGCTCGCGCGCAGGCCCCGGCTCACGTCGACGGTGTCGATGTCGCCGATGGCCGCGCCGAGATTGGCGAGCTCGTTGGAGAACGAGATCAGCGTCGCGAGCAGCGCGTTCGATGCGTACTTGATCATCTCGGCGGTGGAGTTGTTGGTCAGCACCGTCTCGGCGCCCGGGAACTCCGCGTACAGCCGCACGAGCGCCTCGCGCGTGCGTGCGTCGCTCGCGCCGATCACGATCCGGTCGGGCTCCATGAAGTCCCCGACGGCCTCGCCCTCGGTGAGGAATTCAGGGTTCACGCCCAGGCCCAGCCCGTCGCCGACCCTCCGTCCGGCCGCGGTCTCGAGCAACGGTCGAACGATGCGCTCGGTGGTTCCCGGTACGACGGTGCTCTTCACCACCACGACGTGGTCGGCGGCCTTCGCGCGGATCGCCAGGCCGAGCTCGCGCGTCGCGCGCTCGACCAGTCGCAGGTCGATCGCCTGACCGTCGAACGGCGTGCCGACCGCGATCAGCGACAGCTCGCTGTCGGCGACGGCGCGGCGCAGATCGGTCGTCGCGACGAGTCGCTTGCCCGCGTGTCGCGCCAGGAGCTCGTCCAGCCCGCGCTCGAAGATCGGCGACGCGCCGCGGTTGATCTGCGCGACGCGCTCCGCGTCGAGGTCGACGCAGATCACGTCGTGACCCTTCTCTGCGAGACACGCACCGGTCACGAGCCCCACGTAGCCGGAGCCGACGATCGAGACCCGCATCACTGGTCCCCGGCGCTCGGGTTGTCGCGGTACCAGAGCAGCGAACGCCGGAGCGCGTCGTCGAGCTCGATGCGCGGCGCGTAGCCGAGCTCGGTCCGCGCCTTGGCGATCGTGGGACAGCGGCGGACGGGGTTGTCCTCGAGATAGGTCGCGTCCTCGGACTTCGCGCGGACGACCTTCTCCTTGTATCCGAAGAGCGACCCGGCGATCCGCGCGACGCGCTCGGCGAGCTCGGCGACCGAGATCTCGGGGGACTCGACACCGACGTTGTAGGGCTCACCCGGCCGGCCGCGGACGAGGATCTTGTAGTAGCCCGCGATCGCGTCGCCGACGTAGCAGTAGGTGCGGCGCGGTCCGCCGTCCGACAGCATCTGGATCGGGCGGCCGGCGAGGACGTCGCGTGCGAAGTCGGGCAGGACGCGCCGATCGCTGATCTTCAGCCCGGGGCCGATGTTGTTGAACGGCCGGGCCATCGCGACGCGCACGCCGTGCGCTTGCGCGAAGTTCACGCAGAGCGTCTCGCCGAAGCGCTTGGACTCGTCGTAGCACGCGCGCGGCCCCGTGCAGGACACGAAGCCCCGGTACGTCTCGGGCGTGGGGATCGCCTCGGGCGGCGGATCGCCGTAGATCTCGCTCGACGAGAAGAACAGGAAGCCCGCGACCGGCCGGCCGCGATCCGCCTGGCGGCGCGCGTACTCGAGCAGGTTCCGCAGCCCGTTCACGTTCGCGTCCATCGTCTCGATCGGAAAGCGCTTGTAGTAGGTCGGCGAGGCGATCGAGCCCGCGTGCACGACGTAGTCGAAGTCGGGAACGTCGGCGCCGATCGGATGCGTCACGTCGCGCCGGGTCAGCGTGACCGACCCTTCGCGCGCGAGATCCGAGAGCCACGCGGGCTCGCCGCGCGCGAAGCTGTCCCAGACGGTGACGCGAATCGGTGTCGGGACGGCACCCGCGCGGTTCGCGGAGGTCAGGGTCTGCACCAGGTAGTAGCCGAGGAAGCCGGCGCCGCCGACGATCAGGACGTGCTTGCCTGCGAGCGCCGGAAGCTCCGTCGCGAGCGCCGCGCGCAGCCCTGCGAGGTCGGCTTCGATCACGTCTCGTGCAGAATTCATCGCGCCCCCTACGTCACGATCTCGAGCGTCGGGATCGGCACGATCCAGCGCCCGCCCCATTCGCGGATTCCCGCGGTGTAGCGGATCACCTCGTCTCGCAGGTTCCACGGCAGGATCAGCAGGTAGTCCGGCCGCGTCTCCGCGATCTTCTCCGGTGCGTAGATGGGGATGCGCACGCCCGCGAGATACGTTCCCTGCTTGACCGGATTGCGGTCCACGCAGTAGTCGACGAAGTCGGTGCGGACGCCGCAGTAGTTCAGGAGCGTCACGCTCTTTCCCGCGGCGCCGTACGCGGCGATCCGTTTGCCCGCGCGCTTGAGCTCGATCAGCGCGGAGAGCAGCGCGTTCTTGGTGGTGTGGACCTGCGCGGAGAATGCGCGGTAGCGCTCGAGACCGAGCAGGCCGGCCGCTCGCTCGCGTTCGAGCAGCGCGCGCGTCGCGGCCGCGACCGGCTTGCTCGCGTCGTCGGCGTGGCGGGCCCAGATGCGCAGCGAGCCGCCGTGGTTCGCGATCTCGTCGACGTCGAAGACCATGAGGCCGTGGGCCGCGAGCGCGCGCTCGGCCGTGGCGTAGCCGAAGTACGAGAAGTGCTCGTGGTAGATCGTGTCGAACTGATTTCCCTCGAGCAGCCGGAGCAGGTGCGGGAACTCGAGCGTGATCACGCCGCCGGGCGCGAGCAGGATCTTCATCCCCGCGATGAAGTCGTTCAGGTCCGGGACGTGCGCGAAGACGTTGTTCCCGATGATCAGGTCGGCGCGACCGTCGCGCGCGGCGACGAAGCGCGCCGTCTCGACGCCGAAGAAGCGCGAGAGCGTCGGCACGCCGCGCGCGATCGCGGCCGCGGCGACGTTCTCGGCGGGCTCGATGCCCAGCGCCGGGATCCCGCGGGCGACGAAGTGCTGCAGCAGGTAGCCGTCGTTGCTCGCGATCTCGACCACGCGGCTCTTCGCGCCCAGGCCGAAGCGCGCGCTTACGGCCTCGCAGTAGCGCCGGCCCGCCTCGACGAGCGCGTCCACGTACGACGAGAAGTAGGGATAGGGCGATTCGGTGAAGAGCTTCTCGGGCGTCACCACCGCCGGGAGCTGCACCAGGAAGCAGCGCTCGCAGACGCGCACGCGCAGCGGGAAGAACTCCTCGCTCTGCTCGAGCTGCTCGGGCAGGACGCGGGTCTGGCAGAGCGGGGACATGCCCAGGTCGACCGCGACCGCGCGAAGCGGCGCGCCGCAGAGCCGGCACGGCGGGAATGTCGCGAACGGATCCATCTAGGCGAGCACCAGCTTGCGCACGTCGAAGCCCTCGGCGTATCCGGTTCGTGAACGGCACTCCATCCCGCGCATCTTCATCAGCCCGAGAAACAGCTCATCGTCGAACCAGTGCCGGAAGTGCTGCGAGGCGAAGTGCGTGCGGAGCAGCCGGCACTTCTCGCGTGCGACGGCCGCCTCGAGCGGAACGAAGGCCTGGGGACTCCGGAGGTCGCCGTCGTACTTCGGGATCTCGTATTCCAGGATCACGTGGTCGCGGAAGGTGTTCCAGGTCAGCTCCGCGATCGTACGATGGTCCTGGTGAAGGTCCGCGCCGCGATGGCTGAAGACCAGGTCTGGCTCGAAGGCCGAGAGCGTCTCGAAGACGGGCTTGATCTCGGGCACCTGGCTCGGGAAGTACGACTCACGGAATGCCAGCGTTCGGACGTCGCGCTCCTTCGCGCCCGCCAGGAAGTCGGCTGCGCTGGCCCGCGCCTCCGCGGCACGCACGTCCGAGCCGCTGAAGACCACCCACAGGACCCGGCTTCCGGGATGCGCCGCCAGCAGCGTGAGCATCGCGCCACCGCAACCGAGCTCGATGTCGTCGCTGTGCGCGCCGAGACAGAGGATTCGAAGCGGCGAGCCGGCCTCGCGGCCCAGAATCATCGGGAGCAAGCGCGCACTCCGGGACGGGCCGCCGGCGCCGACGGAGCCGTCACGCGCTTCGGCCTTCGAACTCCGCCGCCAGCCGCTCGAGCTTCCGCTTGCGCTCGTCCAGCGCGGGCAGCGGCTCGAGCCCGACCGAACGCAGGATCCTCTCCCAGCGGTAGGCGGCGTCGTGTCGGCGCAGAACCTGCGCGACGTTGGCGTTGCGGATCCGGTCGGCCCGTTCGGGCTCGCGGTCGAGCTCGTCGATCACGCGCGTGATCTCCGCGCTGTCGGGCTCGATCGGGATCACCGCGCCGGGCCAGAAATTCGACTCGAACGCCGGCGTCGACGGCGCGCGGCCGATCAGGATCGCGCCGCCGGCGGCGCCCTCGACGTAGCGCGGTCCGTACTCGACCTGTCCGCCCGTCTTCTCGGGCCGGTCGGAGTTCGCGACGTCGACGACGAAGAAGCGCGTGCGCTGAATCAGCTCGGCGAGGTGCACGCGGTGCTCGACGTGGTCCGAGACGCGCGGGTTGAGCTGGATCGTGTCGAAGTGGTAGAAGCGCTCGGACTTGGCCGCCGCTTCCCGCAACACGCGGTGGAGCTCCGGCCGCCGCCGCCCCATCAGGTGCAGATCGATGACGCGTTTCGGTGTCTGGGTCGGTGGCGCGAAGCGCATCGCGTCGATCGACGGCGCGAGATGGTGACCCGGCCGCCCGATCCAGCGCGTGAGCGCCTCCGCTCCCGTCGCGCAGCAGCTCCAGATCTCGTCGAAACGCGCCAGCATCTTCAGGTCGTTGGCGTGTTGCCCGAGCTCGTTGCTCCAGAGCTCGTCGATGCTGACGACGGTGTGCCGCGCGAGCGCGAGGATCCGCCCGAGCGGGTGCAGGCGGGCCAGCTCGGGCAGCGAGTGCAGCGACACGTACAGCAGGTCGTACGGGTCGTCGCGGACGAGCATGTCCGGGGTCCGGAACGCCGCGGGAGCGTGGCGCTCGAGGCGCCGGACGTGGCGGCTCGCCGCGCTGCCCAGGGGGCGCAGATCCACGGCGTCGACCGCGCACGCGACGTCCTCGAACTCGTAAGTGCCGCAGCGCGAAATGGCCGGAGCAACCTCGCGATCGGACAGGATCAGCACCCGAGCGGGCGCGGGCGATCGCATCTCGAGCGGCTCCGTTCGAGCTCCGCCGGGCGCGCTTGGGAGACTCTCTCCGACGGCCGGTGGGCAAAGGGGGCTAACGTGCACAGGATCGGCTCTTGCGTCGACGATCTCAAGCAGAGGTTTTGATCAGCAGGGTGCAGCTCCGGACCGACCCGCCCGCGCCACCGCGAGAACCCGGCCGGGCTGCAGCAGATCTCCCGCCGGCCCGCGATCAACCGCCCCGGAAGCCCGACCGATAGACCGCGAGCCGCTCAGCCGAGCCGGGTCACCGTACCGGCTCCCTCGCCGACGTTGCGACCGGGCGACGCGTCGTGTACGGACAGGAGACACGTGGCGACCGCACCCGAGTCGATCGAGCCGAGTCACCCCGTCGCAGGTGGGGCCGCTTTCCCGGCGTGGCTCGGCGTCGCGCTCGGCGCATTCGCGTTGTATGCCGCGACGGCGGGTCGCGGGGTGCAGTGGCAGGACTCGAGCCACTTCATGTTCAAGATCGCGACCGGGGACCTGCTTGGAAACCTGGGACTCGCGCTCACCCATCCCCTGCACCACTGGCTCGGCCGGGCGGCCGTGGCCATCGCTGGCCCGCAGCCCTACGCGATCACGCTGGTGAGCTCGCTGTGCGGCGCGCTGACGGTGGCGAACGTCTTCGGCTGCGTCCGGAGCCTCACCCGCCGGCCCGCCGCGGCGCTCTTCGCGGCCGGCTCGCTCGCGCTGGCGCATACGTTCTGGCGGCTCTCGACGATCACCGAGGTCTACACCGTCGGCGCGGCGCTGCTGGCGGCCGTCTGCTGGAGCCTCTCGAGCTACGGCCGGAGCGGGGATCGGCGCGCGCTCTGGCTCGCGTGTCTCCTGAACGGGCTGGGCGTCGCCAACGACATGCAGTCCGGCCTGACGGCGCTGGTTCTGATCACGGTCGGGATCCAGGAGGCTCGCGAGCGCAGGATCACGCTCGGCGATTTCGCCGTCGCGACCGTCCTCTGGCTCGCGGGCGCCGCACCGTACGCGGCACTGGTCGTCAACCAGCTCGTGGCGAGCGGCGATCTCGCGGGCACGGTTCGCTCGGCGCTCTTCGGCACGATGTGGCACAACGAGGTGCTGGGCTTCGGCATCTCGCGGCGCGCGATCCTCGTCGACGTCGGCTATCCGCTGCTGAATTTCCCGAACCTGCTGCTGCCGGCCGCCGTCCTCGGCATGGTTCGCGCGCGGGACCTCGGCGTGCTGCCCGTCGTGCGCTGGGCGCTGTTCGGAATTCTCGGGGTGCAGAGCGCATTCGCGCTCCGCTACGACGTCGTCGACCAGTACACGTTCTTCCTGCCGATGTACGTGATGCTCTCGGTCTTCGGCGGCATCGGCGCGTGGGCGCTGTTGCAGTCGCGCCCGCCTCGGCGCTGGCTGGCTGTGTCGGCGGTGCTGCTCCTCGTCGCGACGCCCGTGACCTACGCCGCAGCCACCGCTCTGGCGCGCGGAAGTCATCTGCTGGCGGGCTTCGTTCGCAACAAGCCGTACCGCGACGACTACGTCTATCTGCTGACCCCGTGGGCGGTCGCCGATGGATCGGCCGAGCAGATGAGCAGCCACGTCCTCGAGCTGGCGGGGCCGCACGGTCGGATCGTGTTCGAGGACTGGATGGGTCACTACGCGGTGCGCTACGGCGCGCTGCTGCGGGGCTGGGACGATCCCAAGAGCACCTGGTGGCAGGAGGCCGGGGTCGATGCCTTCATCCGCGACGCCGTCGCTTCGGGCCACCCGGTCGTGCTCATCCCCTGGGACCGGGATCGCCCGCAGTCCGTACCGCCGATCGGCCGCTGGCGTCGCGACGGCGACGTCTACGTACTCGGTCCCTAGCGGCTGCCCGTGGGCCCAGGCTCGACGCGATCGGGGCAGAAGCGGCGGACCAGCGAATCGGAAAGGGCGCGCGCGATCATCCGGTTGGACGCGGGCGTCAGGTGCACCCACGAGAGCAGGCCGTCCCGGTCCTGATTGAGCGCGCCGATCAGATCGACGAACTCGACCGAGTTCTCCTTCGCCCACTTCTCGAGAGCCAGCATCATCTGCTCGTGGATCAGCAGCTGATACTCGAACATGCTGATGCTCTCGCCGCGCTCGAGACGAGCGCGGATCGCGCCGGTCTCGTCCTGGTAGGTGACCCCGTGCATGCTCTGTCGCTCCGCGGGCGGTCGCGGGTAGGCGGCCGCCGCGGTGGCCTGCTGGTTCGCGACGATCAGCAGGATGCCGTTCGCCTCGGCGGCGCTGCGGATCCTCTCCAGGTTTCCGAGGAAGTATCGGCTGTACTCCGCACCGGCGACATCGAGGCGCAGATTGCCCGCATCGATCGCCTCGCGTTCGCCGACGAGCACCTGGTCGATGTACGCCGCGAGGATCGATCGGTGGATCAGCACCGCGCGGAGCTTCGCGAGAAGACCTCCCGGCTCCAGCCCGCCCGAGCTGTCGTTCCGGCCCTCGTAGAACGTCACCACGTCGGGCTTCAGCGGGACCGCCTCGGCCAGGAACAGGTCCGCGATCTGCCCCGAGGACATGTGCGGGATTCCGAAGTTGATCACCTCGAACGTGCGCGCGCCCTGACAGCGCTCGTTGAGGTAGGTCTCGAGGTAGTGCGGGTAGGTTTCGTCGTCGCGATCGTAGTAGCCGAACGTCGACGACGAGCCGAGCGTGACGATGCGAACGACTCCCGCGGGCTTCTCGACCGTGTACTCGCGGCCGCGGAATCCGTGGCTGTTGATCTTGACGGGGATGCGCTCGCCCGTATCGGCGTCGCGCGTGCTCTTGGACTCGTTCGGGAAGAATTTCGAGTACGGGCCGCGCGCATTTCCGTGCTTCTCCACGGAGTCGTCGCGCGCTTCCGCCTTCAGATGCTCCTCCATTCGCCGCGCATACTCGGCGTCGCTCTCGATCTCGCGGCGCCGCTTCTCCTCCGGATCCGGAGCGTTGTTCCGATACCAGTCACTGCCGTATGCGAGCACGCGCGGCCCGATCTCGAGCGCGAAGTAGACGCGAGCGCCCAGCTCCGACAGGAAGAGCACCATCGCGACGAGGTAGAGCGCGAAGAAGATTTTCGAGGAGAGAAGCGCTCTCATCCGTATCCACTCCCGTGCGATCGAAGGCGCGAGGATTCGCGAGCGCGGCCCATTCTACGCGCCGCGCCGGGGCGTGCGGCATTCCGGCCGGGTGAGGCTCGAGGATAGCTTCGACTCGGCGCTGCGCGCTCTTGAGCGTGTCGCTCCCGCTCGAGGCCGAGCCCCCGAGACCGCCTTCTCGGGCGATCCGAAGTGCCGGTGCCCGAAAGCGGCCGAGCCGAGACGGCGCGCGGGAGTCGATGGGCTACAGTTCCGCGCGTTGCTCGCCCGTCGGTACCGGGCCGGAAGGCGACCGTTGTATCCGATCTGGACTCGCGTCTTGGTTCCCTACACGCGTCTCGAGCTGCGTGGATGGGGCAGGCTGCTCCGGCTCGCGAAGGTCAACGTCCCGCTCGGTGACTGCCGCTGGGACGACGCGCCGACGGTCGAGATCCGCGGCAAGCTGCACGGATACCGCATGCGCTGCGATCTCGCCGACTGGTCCGGGCGGATGACCTACTTCCTCGGACGCTACTACGAGTTCGAGGTCCAGGCGCTTCTCGCCAGGCTGCTGTCGCCGGGAGACCGCTTCGTCGACATCGGAGCGAATCTCGGAATGCTCACACTGCTCGGCGCGCGTCTGGTCGGACCCGGCGGGACCGTCGAGGCCTTCGAGCCCAACCCGAACTGCGTCGCACTGCTGCGCGAGTCGCTGCTCCGCAATGCCATCCCCAACGTGAACCTCCATGCGCTCGGTCTGTCCGACGTCGACGGAGCGCTCGTGCTCAACCTGACGTCGAGTCACACCGGAACCGCGACGATGGCGGAGGTCGAGGACGCGATCGCGATGTTCGACGTTCCGGTTCTGCGCGGCGACCGCGTTCTGATGCCGGATCCGAAGCCGATCAAAGCGATCAAGATCGACGTCGAAGGTCACGAGCTCCGCGTCCTCAGCGGACTCCAGAGAACACTCGAGCTCCATCGGCCCGACGTCGTCACGGAGAACGTCGAAGCGCAGCTCCGGCGCGCGAGGAGCAGCTCCAGCGAGATATTCGCGTTCATGAGCGGTCTGGGGTACGAGCCCTTCGGCATCGGCTCCACACGAGCCTGGCACGGCTACCGCCTGTCTCTCGTGCCGCTCTTGCGAACCGGAGACGACGGTCGGGGCTTCAGCGACGTCCTCTGGGTTCACGGGAGCCGCCCTCGGGACCGGCTGACGGAGCTGCTGATCCGGAGCCGGGCCAAGCCCATCCGTGCCCACCAATCCTGGTCCCTCCGGTTGTGCTCTCGAGAATGGGTCTGGCACGAAGGGTGCTGAAGCGGGGTGTGTGAGGCCATCACTCGAGCGCTTTCTTCCGCTGTTCTGCCCGGCCCCGGCCTGCGCTTTCCATCTGGATCCACGCGGTTGGCGCTTCAAGCGCAAAGGATTCTTCGCGCGTCGCCTTGCGCCGCAGCGCATCCAGCGGTTTCTCTGCCTTCACTGCCACCGGTCCTTCAGTTCACAGACCTTCGCAAGTTCCTACTGGCTGAAGCGTCCGGACGTCCTTCCTCAGCTCTTCATGCGCCTCGTCGGCTGCGCCGGCTATCGACAGATTGCACGCGATCTCTGCGTGTCGCCCACCACCGTGCTCGGGCAGACCGCTCGCCTCGGGCGGCACTGCCTGCTCTTCCACGAGCGGCTGCGACCGCGGCATGCGCCCCGCGAAGCCCTCGCCGTCGACGGCTTCGAGACCTTCGAGTTCAGCCAGTACACCCCCGTCCACTTCAACCTCGCCATCGGCGCTTCGTCGCACTTCCTCTACGCATTCACCGACGCCGAGCTGCGTCGCAAGGGTCGCATGACGCAGGCGCAGCGCGCGCGACGAGCGGAGCTCGAGCGGGTCCACGGGCGACCAGACCCGCGCGCCATCGAGCGCGAGATGGCGGAGCTCTTGAAGCTGGTCGCCGGACCGGGCACACGCCTCGAGGTCCTCTCGGATGAGCATCCCGCCTACCCGCGCGCGCTCCGGCGCCTGAAGGATCTGCGCGTGGTGCATCGCACGGTGCCCTCGCGCGTCGCGCGGACACCGGCCAATCCGCTCTTCCCGGTCAACCTGGCCGATCTCCTGATCCGCCACTCGAGCGCGAACCACAAGCGCGAGACGATCGCGTTCTCGAAGCGGCGTCAGAGCGCGGCGGAGCGCCTGTTCGTGTTCGCGGTCTGGCGCAACTACATGAAGTCGTTCTCGGAGCGCCGTCGCGACTCGACGCCGGCACAGCGGTTGGCGATCGTGTCTCGCCGCCTCGCCGTCTCGGAAGTTCTGGAGCGGCGGCTGTTCGTCAGTCGCGCCCGTCTCGCCGAGCGACTCGTCCGCTACTACCGAAGAGCGACGCCGACAAGGCGCATCGCGAAGCCGACCGAGCACCGAAGGCGCTACGCAGACTAGGGAACGTCGCCTTCAGAATCCCTCAGAGCATCGCCGCAACGTTACCGCGACCCAATCTCGAGATCACGATCTACTGCTTCTCTAGGACATAGGTGAGGTTGTTGTGTCGCCACGGCAGCGTGCCCAGTGAGAGTGCGCTCACACCGATCGCGATCAGTCGAATGATCCGGGCTCGGAGGCTGCGCTCGATCACGTAGGCGCCGAAGCCGCGCTCTTCCTTGACCGCGAAGCGATGGGATTCGCAGAACGCGCGGATGCCATCGCGGCTGACGACGCGGTCGTAGTGGGTCGGGTAGGGACCGAATCCCGGCTTTCCGGCGTTCTCGTGACCCAGGATGTACCGGTGGTGGAAGATGTGGAACCAGAACGGGGTCGCGTTCGTGAGGAAGCCGAACACGGAATTCCGATCGGGCAGCTTCAGGATGATCAGGCCGCCCGGTCGCAACCAGCGCGCGAAGTTCTCGAGCACGAGGGTCGCGTTCTCGACGTGCTCGAGGACGAAGGCGTTGTAGATGACGTCGAACTTCCGGTTCCCGAGATCGAGGCTGCGCAGGTCCGCCACGATCGCCTCGTTCAAGTCCTTCGACACGTCCACGCGGTAGCGCAGCGCCTCGGCGTCGAGGTCGACGCCCGTCAGCGTGTAGCGGATCCCGTCGAGGCGCATCGGCCAGTGCTGCCCGCAACCCGCTTCGAGGATCCGCAGCTCCGACTGCCCGTCGTACAGGCTCCTGACGTAGCGCTCCAGAAGGTCGTCTTCTTCCTTGTAGTCCTTGAAGAGCTGAAGCGTCGACATCGTGCGGTTCCCGGGCGGGTCTGCAGAGCTTTCGGATTCGCGGGCAGAGTCCTTGATGCGCGGAATCGTAGCGTTTTCTGGTCCGCCGGTGGCTCGGGAGCGCGAGACGTCCAGGAACGGCGAGGCCCCGAGCCGCCGCCGCACTGTGCGGCGGCGGCTCGGGGCCTCGGTCGGATCCGAACGCGGGATGTGCGCTCTAGGGTGCGAGGAGAAGAGGTGGCTGAAGGGCCGCCGGCGGCGGCGTGACGCCGCCACCCGAGCTGAGGCTGCAGGCGGTCGCGCCGTTCTCGAGCGCCCCGATGTCCCACGGCCCGGTAGTCGCGGTCGACCGGCACCCGCCGAGCGCGTCGGCGAAGATCGTGCTCTCGCGGCTCGACGTCGCCACGTTCAGGTTGTAGCCGGCGTTGATCAGGCTCGTGTTCGGTGAGATCAGCGCGAAGTTCGCCATCTGCGACGTGCCGGGAGCGGGCATCGTGCCGACGAACGGATCCGTGCGCACCAGCACGCTGTTCGAGCCGACGAAGCCGCCGGACGGCGAGAGCGTCGCCGTCGGGGCGTTCGTCAGCACGAGCAGGTTGTTGCGCTCGAAGCAGTCGGCCGTACAACCGGTGGACCCACCCATTCGCAGGCTCTGAGCCATGCGGTACGTCGAGGTGCCGGGATTCGAGGCGTAGATGGTGTTGTTGTAGATCGAGACTCCCGTGTGCCGGCTCGCGCCCGAGACCTTCGCCGTCTCGCCGATCGCCCAGACCAGGTCGGTTGCCGCGGGGCTGATCGACGAACCGTAGTCGACCACGTTGTTCCGGAAGGAGATGTCTCCGCCCTGGATGTCCGCGAGCACGTTGTGACCGCTCGGCGAGCCCGACTCGAAGCGGAACAGGTTGCGCTCGAAGATCAGGTCGCCGACGTCGACGATGTGGCCGGACTCGTAGGCGCCGCTGGGGCCGCAGCCGCTGGGCCCGACGCCGTTGACGCAGTTGCAGCCCGAGTCCGCGCAGATCCGGAATCCGATCGTCGCGTCGGCCTTGAGGTTCTGCACGTTGTCGGAGACGAGCAGGAAGCGCAGCGATTCCTGCTCGGCCGTCATGTTCTGGAACGCGTCGTACGCGCGGAACTGCCAGTGCTCGCGTCGGGACGGCGAGTTGACCCAGCGCGTGTGCTGGATCAAGTAGTGCTGGAAGTGGTTGCCGCGCATCGTCGAGTCGGCGCCGTTGTTCTTGTCGATCGTGCCGCCCATCCACAGCACGTACCGCGCGCCGGGCCAGATCGAGTACGAGGTGTTCGCGCCGCCTCGACAGTCCATGTCGATGAACGCGTGAAGGCTGCCGAGGGAATTCGGCTGGGCGACGTCCTCGATGAAGCAGAACCCGCTGTAGTTCCGGATCGAGACGTTGTAGTAGGTGAGGTTGTTGGAGTTCGATCGCATGTAGAGCCCGTAGCCCGCGTCGATCCGATCGACGTCGCTCCACGTCCAGCCGCTGCCTTCGCTGATCGAGCCGCCGTTCACGTCGAGCACCGGGCGTGCGCCGCTGCCGAACGCCTGAACCAGGCCCGGGCTCGTGTTGTGGCTCATGCCGAGCGAGCTCGTGTCGGTCCACGCGAACGTGGATCCGCGCCGGAGCAGGATTCGCCGCGGACCGGCGTCTGCGTTCGCGCAGTCGTCGTTGCCCGAGCAGTTGTCACCGCCCGTCAGCATCATGCCGAGGCTGTTCGTCACCGTGCAGTTGTCGTCGACTGCGCAGTTGAGCGGGCAACCGGTCCAGTTCGAGTCGTCGTTCGCGAAGCAGTAGGTGTTCGCGGCCGAGAATACGGTGGCCGGGTCCGCGACCGTGACGCTGCGGGTCGTCGTGCTCACCTCGCCCGCGGGGTTCGTCACGCGAAGCGTGACGGTGTAGGTGCCGGGGTTGCGGTACAGGTGGCCGGCGATCCCGCCGGTGGCGGTGTTCTTGTCGACGCCCGAGTTCGGCCAGGTGCCGCCGTTCGGGTCCCCGAAGTCCCAGGCAAAGAGCAGGCTGTGGAACGGGCGGGGGAAGGCGGGATCCGTGGTCTCGCTCGTCACATAGGGCGTGGGGGACAGCGCTCCCTTGCCGATCGCGTCGAAGTGCACGGCGCACGGCGCCACGCAGGTCGTGCCCTGGATCGGACGAGCGGTGAACCTCGCCGTGGGTGCCGCCCCGGCGGGGCTGGCGCCGAGCGTGGCAGCGAGTGCCAACAGAAAGAGTGAAGTTGGAATTCTCGGACCCATGCGTGTGCACTCCCATCGCGACGACTGGCCGTAACATCGGGTTCGATCGCGCAGGGCACCGTGACGCGCCCCACAAGTCGCCCGCAATCCCGAAATTCGCGTTCGGGGGTCTCGAGAACCGCCAGAGGAGACGGCGCGCGCGAGAATCGCTTGCCGGTGACCTGCCGCGGCTCGCGCGGCCGACCGCTCGCACGCGAGCCTCCCCCTCGGCGGGCCGCAGCTCCGACGATAGGCGATCCCTCCCGACGGCGAAATCCGACGCGCGGGCCTGGCGAGGCGGCGGCCGATGCCGCCGCACGCCCGGCTCGGCTAAAGTCCCGGCGCGCGATCGCTCGAAGACGGGACTCTTCGAGGCGGCCGCGGAAGGGAGCGCGATTGTCGGGACCGATCAGAGGCGTCGCGACCCTCGTCGCGACGACGTGTCTGTCGCTCCTGCTCTGCGAGATGCTGGTGCGCGCGTTCGTCGTCGTGCGCAACGTCGGTCCGTCCTTCACCGTCTTCGACGCGGAGTACGGCAAGCGGCTCAAGCCGAGCTACTCGACGGAACGGATCGCGCCCGAGTTCCGCATGCGCCTCACGACGAACTCGCTCGGCTTTCGCGGACCGGAGCCGGCGGAGCCGCCGCAGGGGGCGATCGTCTTCCTCGGCGACTCGTTCACGATGGGCTACGGCGTGAGCGACGGGGAGGAGTTCCCGGCCCTGATCCGCGAGCGGCTCAGCGCGACCTCACCCGGCGGCGTTCCGGTGATCAACGCGGGCATCGGCGACACGGGGAACGGTCGCTGGGTGAAATTCCTGCGGGGCGAAGCGCGCCGGTACTCTCCGCGGCTGGTGGTGCTGCAGGTCCACGCCAATGACTTCGCCGACAATCCGGCCGAAGGCCTCTTCGCTCTGGATTCCGACGGCGGGCTGATCGCGCTTCCGCCGCGACCGCCCGGCCTGACGCGGCGCGTTCAGGCGCTCGTCGAGGCCGTGCCCGGGCTGTCGTTCTCGTATCTGGTAGGGCTGGCCAAGCAGCTCTCGTGGCCGCGTGGATTGCAGAAGCCGCCGGACGACGGGCCGAGCGCCGACTCCGCGTCCCCGGGAAAGGTGGATCGGCTCACGCTCGCACTGGTCGAGGAGTCCGTGAAGATCTGTCGCGAGAATCACTGGCCGGTGATGGTGCTCCTCACCGACGTCGCCGAGCCGCGCGCCGGCTGGCTCCGCGAAGCGGCGCTCGGCCTCGGCGCCGTGGTCGTCGAGATCCCCGAGAAGGCCGTGCGCCCCGACCTGTACTTCGAGCTCGACGGCCATTGGACGCGCGAGGGTCACGTCTACACGGCCGAGCGCATCCTCGAACGTCTGCCCGGGCTGGGCATTCCCGTGACCGGCACAGCGGACCGCGAATCGTGAAGAGCGCCGACGGGGACGGCACGCCGACGGAGCGAAGGGCGGCTCGCATCGCGCTGAGCGCCGCGCTCCTGCTCGTGTCCACGTCGCTGTCGCTCGGGCTGGCGGAGCTGGCGCTGCGCGTGGTCGCACCGCAGTCGCCGTCGTGGCTGGCGATCTACCGTCGCCACCCGGAGCTTCCCTTCCACGCGCTGATGCCGGACGAGAACGTGCTCGTCGACACCGGTGAGACGCGCTGGACCGTCATCACCGATGGGGACGGGTTCCGGACCGGAGACGCGCGCCCGGTGGGCGCCCGCTGCTCCGCCCTCTGGCTTGGCGATTCGTTCGCGTTCGGTCACGGCGTGGACTATGCGGACTCGATCGTCGGACGGGTGCAGGCGAGCTCGCCCGAGGTGCTCGAGGTGAATACCGCCGCGCCCGGCTACGGCCCGGTCCAGTACCGCGAGCTCCTCGAGCTGGCATTTCGCCAGGGGCGTACGCCCGAGTCCGTCTACGTCGTGACCTACGTCGGCAACGACTTCCACGACGCCGTCTGGGACAAGGACGTGGCGGTACACGAGGGCATTCTGGGGCACGGTGGAGACCTCAAGAGCTGGCTGAAGACCCACCTTCACCTGTATCGCCTGGCGTCGTCGGCCTTGCACCGCTTTGCGCCCGGGCCGGATGCACCCTTCGAGAAGATGTTCGAGGAGCTCGCGGACGCGAACGCGTGGAGCAGCGGATTTCTTGCCGGCGCACGCCAGACCTACGCGCGAGAGATGGCGCGGATCCTGGACGTCGGGCGCGCGCACGGCGCGGAGGTCCGCTTCGTGATCTTGCCGACGCAGGCCGCGGTCGACGCGGCGCGTGCCGGTGCGATGGTGAACGAGATCCGCGATCCTCTTCGGCCTGTGCGCGAAGCGGAGGAGATCCTGCGTGGAATCGGAGCGGACTTCATCGACGTCACGCAGCCGCTGGCCGACCGAACGGACGAAGCGCTCTTCCTGCCCTTCGACGGCCACCTGACGCCGGAGGGAAACGCCATCGTAGCGGCGCGAATCCTCGAGACCTGGCCACCGACGTGTCGGCATGTCGGCGAGCACGCGAAATGAGTGCGATCCCGACCACGCGGGGGTCAAGCACGCGTGCCGCGACGCCGACCCATCCGACATGAGCAGTCCCGTTCCCCAACGATCGATCGGGACGGGTGTGGCCGACGCTGGCCGACCGCTCAAGGTCGTGATCCTGACACCGGCCTGGCCCGGCGGGAAGATCGCGAACGGCATCGTGACCTATGCGGCCCACGTCGTTCCGGCGCTGCGTGCGAAGGGAGCCGAGGTCTTCGTCGTGACCGGCATCGACGGCTCCGACGGATCGGATGCGCACGTGTCGGTCCCGCGGCCGATCCGGGTTCCGCTGCTCGCGCTACAGCGACTTCAGGAGGCGATCAGCCGCGGAGCCTCGGCAAACCACGCCAACGAGATGGCGATCGCGGGCGAGATCGAGCGGCTCGTTCGCGAGCACGGGATCGACGTCGTCGAGATGGAGGAGTCGTTCGGCTGGTGCGGATGGGTGGCCGCCAGGTGCTCCGTTCCGGTGATCGCGCGCCTGCACGGTCCGTGGTTCTTGAACGGGGCGATGACGGAGGACACGACCACGCGGGCGTTCAAGCGGCGCGTGCGCCGGGAGGGTGCGGCGATCGCGCGCGTGGCCGGAATCAGCGCGCCTTCGCGCGACGTGCTCGAGCGCACGCGCGCCTTCTACGGTCTGCCCCTCGCCGAGGCCGAGGTCATTCCGAATCCGCTTCCTGCCGTTCCCGAGGCGGAGCGCTGGGACGCGCGGAAATCCGAGCCGGGCACGGTCCTGTTCGTCGGCCGCTTCGACAGCCACAAGGCGGGTGACGTCGCGATCGAGGCGTTCGCGAGGATTCGCGCGGTCGAGCCGTCCGCTCGGCTGATCTTCGCGGGTGCCGATCCTGGCGTCACCGATGCGCACGGCCGCCGCTGGCACGCCCGGGAGTTCATCGACGACCGGCTGCCGAAGCAAGCCGATCGCGACGCGGTTCAGTATCTCGGCGCGCAGCCCGGGCCGGTCATCCGGCAGCTCCGCATGCGGGCGGCCGTGACGGTCGTCTGCTCGCGCTGGGAGAACTTCCCGTACACGCTCGGCGAGGCCATGACCTGCGGCTGCCCCGTCGTCGCGACGGCGACCGGCGGATTGGTGGAGATGGTGACGGACGGGGTCAGCGGCCTGCTCGCCCGCCCCGCGGATCCGGACGATCTCGCACGGGCGATCCTCGCTCTGCTCCGCGATCCCGACCGAGCGGCGCGCCTGGGCCGCGCGGCGGCCGAGACGAGCGCCGCGCAGTTGAGCCCCGCCGCGGTCGCGGAGAAGACGCTCGCGCTCTACCGCCGCATCCTCGCGCGGACCGCGACGCGATGAACGCCGCCGGAGGGGCCTCGCGGTGAACGAGCGGGACGCGAGAAGGTTCCGGCTCGTGGTGCGCGTGCTCTCGCTGCTCGTCGGCGCCGGCCTCGCCGCGTGGGCGTTCGCCGACGACAAGCTCATTGGCGGCGGGCCTGGATTCGGCTCCACGCAGGCGGGCCTCCTGCTCGTGGGGGTCGCCGTCGCCGCGAGCTGCCTGCTGCCCCTGGCGTGGAACGCGCGCGTGCTCGCACTCGTCCTCTCGACGCTGATCATGTTGTCGGCGACGGAGGCCGCGCTCCAGTTCCTGTTCTCCGCGAGCTTCAAGGCCGAGAACGAGCTCGACGCACGCCTGCTCTATCGGCCGGTTCCCGGCGCGATCCAGACCAGCCGGCGCGACGAGATCAACGGCGGCGAGCGGATCACCTACTCGATCAACAGCCAGGGGTTTCGCGGCGACGAGCTGCAGGCTCGGCCCGACTTCCGGATCGCGATCTACGGCGATTCGTTCGTCCACGGCTACTACTCGAGCCTCGCGAACACGTTCGCCGTACGACTGGCCGATCGGCTGTCCTCGCGGCTGCACCGGAACATCGAGGTCGTGAACGCGGGCGTCGCCGGCTACGGCCCGGACCAGGAGCTGCGGAAGATGGAGCGCGAGCTGGCCGGCCTGAGGCCGGACCTGGTGCTCGTCGGAATCTTCACGGGCAACGACTTCGGAGACCTCCTGCGGAACAAGCTCTACCGCCTGAACGGGAACGGCGAGCTCGAGGAGAACGCGTTCGTGATCGAGCCGTCGCTCGAGCGAGCGATGAAGCTGGGCCGCGAAGAGGCGATCCTGAAGCGGCTGATCCGGGACGGCGTGTACGCACTGGCGGTTCGTCTGGGCCTCCGCCAGGGGCCGTCGAACGGTGTGGAATCGATGAGCCCGCTCGAGCGGATGGAGTATTTCCGCGAGCGCCACGTCGCCGAGTACGAGGAGTACATCGTTCGGGGCGACGGAACGCTTCGGGACCTGGCCTGGGACAGCTACGACGCAGACGTGAGTCTGACACCGAAGAGCGACGCGGCGCGGTACAAGATCGAGCTCATGGATCGCATCATCGGAAGGATGGCCGAGGTCTGCGCGACGGTATCCGCGCCGCTGGTCGTGATCCCGATTCCGCACCCCGTCGACGTCGGTGGACACGCGACCGGCGAGGTCGACCGCGCGAAATACCCGGACTACCAGCCGCGGGGCCTGGTCTCGATCATCGAGGAGATCGGGCGCCGCCGCGGCATTCCCACCATCGATCTCTTCTCGACCTTCCAGAGCCGTGGCAGCGAGGCGATCTATTTCCGCGGCTTCGACGATCACTGGAGTGATGCGGGCCAGGACGTCGCCGCAGCCGTCGTCGCGGACTCGCTCGTCGCGAGCGGCCTGCTCGAACGCCGACCGCACGGCGGGTCGCTCAGCGTCGGGAAGGACGACTGAGCCGTGGACCGTGCTCTTCACGAACCCGTCGATCCCGAATCCACCGAGTGGGACGTCGCCGTCATCGGCGCCGGGATGGGCGGCGCAACGATCGGCTTCGATCTCGCCCGCCGTGGCCATCGCGTGCTGTTTCTGGAGAAGGGCCGGTTCGTCCAGCGCGAGACCGACACGGAGCGCGGTGAGCTCGGCGACCAGAGCGAGGATTCGAAGAAGCGCTTGCGAATGGGACACTGGCCGCTGCCGGTCGAGGGGGTCATGCGACGCGGGGACCGCGTCAGTGGCGGCCGCTGGTCGGATCGGATCCGCGGCGCGTTGAGCCTCGGCAAGGTCGAGTTCTTCGCGCCGCTGGGTTGCGGTACGGGCGGCTCGACGATCATCTTCGGCGCGACGCTGGAGCGCTTCTTTCCCGCCGACTTCCGGCCGAAGTCGAACTTCCCGGAGGTGTCGGGCTCGACGTTGCCGGAGGCGTGGCCGGTCGACTACGAAGAGCTGGAGCCGTACTACCGCCGCGCGGAGCAGCTCTTCCGCGTGCGCGGAACGCCCGATCCGCTCCATCCTGGGAGCGGCGGGCTGTCCGAGCCGCCGCCGATGAACGAGCAGGACCAGGAGGTCCACGATCTCTTCGTGCGGAAGGGATTGAATCCGTATCGCCTGCACATCGGCTGCCAGCTCGTTCCCGGCTGTGACGGCTGTCCGGGCAGGGTCTGTCTTCGCGACTGCAAGAGTGACTCGGGCAGTGTCTGCGTCGTTCCCGCCATCGAGAAATACGGCGCGAAGCTGATGAGTCAGTGCGAGGTCACCGAGCTCGAGGCCGACCGCGCAGGGGTCCGAAGGATCCGCTGCACCTGGCAGGGACGGGAGCGTTCGATCGCCGCGAAGATCGTGGTGCTGGCTGCGGGCGCACTGATGTCGCCGATCCTGCTGCTGAACTCGAAGGGCGGCGGCGGGGAGACAGGGCTCGCGAACGGCTCCGGACTCGTCGGCCGGAACCTGATGCTGCACTCCGGCGACATGATCGCGGTGAGGGCGAGGCGGGGGCAGGCTTCCGAGAGCTTCAGCAAGTCGCTGTCGATCAACGACCTCTACGTCTACGAGGGCCGCAAGCTCGGGAACGTGCAGTCGACGGGCGTCCACATCGACACCGGGTCGGTCATGGCTCATCTGCAGACGAGCCTGAGCAAGGGCCCGCGCTGGCTCAAGCAGCTCGCGCATCCGCTCCTGCTGAGGATCATCTCGCGCATCGCCGCCTACTACTTCCGCAATGCCGTCGCGTTCGGCTCGATCGTCGAGGATCTTCCGTACCTCGACAACCGCGTCGTTCCCGATCCGGACGCGAAGAACGGGATGCGCTTCGAGTACGAGTACAGCGAGGAGCTCGGCGAGCGGAACGCGCTGCTCCGGCGCGGGCTCGTCCGGCACCTCGGCCGGACGAGGGTGCTCGTGCTCACCCGGCCGATGAATCTCAACTTCGGGCATCCGTGCGGGACGATCCGCTTCGGGGATGATCCGGCCGCGAGCGTTCTCGATCGGAACAACCGCGCGCACGAGGTGGACAACCTGTACGTCGTCGACGCGTCTTTCTTTCCGTCGAGCGGGGGTACGAATCCCAGCCTGACGATCGCGGCGAACGCGCTTCGCGTTGCCGAGGTGATCGACGAACGCCTGTCGAAGGGGAGCAGCCGATGATCTTCTCGGGCAAGACGGTCGTGATCACCGGAGCGGGATCCGGCGTGGGGCGGGGTCTCGCCGTCGGCTTCTGCGCCGACGGAGCGGACGTCGTCGGAATCGGTCGGACGCGTGCCGATCTCGAGCAGACGGCCGCGCTCTGCGGCGGGCGGATGCACTTCGTCGTCGGCGACGTGGTGAGCGAGGCCGATGTCGACCGGCTCTTCGCCGAGGCGATGCGGCTCCACGGCAAGGTCGACGTCCTGGTGAACAACGCTGCGCAGTATCCGAAGGTGCTCTTCCTGGATTCGACGCACGCGGACTGGACGCACGCGTTCGAGACCAACGTCATCGGGCTCGCTCTGTGCTGCCGGAAGGCACTTCCGGGCATGCTGGAGCGGGGTCACGGCCGCATCATCAACATGGGGTCGTTCGCCTGGAAGGGCCCGATCCCCGCTAGCTCCGCGTACGCCGCATCCAAGGCGGCGGTCACCGTCTTCACGAAAGCGCTCGCGTCCGAGGTCGACCGCGCGCGCCATCCCGACGTTCTCGTGAACGAGCTCCTCGCCGGTGTCTACCGCACCCGCATGAGCGATACCGGCGACGATCCGGCGGAGGCGTACGCGCACGCGCGGACCGTCGCGAGCCTGCCCGCCGGTGGACCGCACGGCGAGATCTTCCTACACAGTCAAGTGTTCGTGGAGGAGGGCGGAATCCGCAGCCGCCTGAAGCGCCTGGTCCGACGCGTGTCGGGCGGGCTCATCCGGGTCTGACGGTCGGCTCCGGCTCGACCCGACCGCGGGTTCCCAGCGAGATCTCGGGCAGGACCCGCAGTGCCGCCCACACCGCGATCGGCGCAACCGCGATCCCGCCGACGACGAGCGTCCGGAGCGCCGGGTTCGCGATCGCGACGACGCCATCGGAGTAGTGAACGGCGCCGTAGAGCACGGCGGCCAGAGCCAGCCCCGCGAGCGTGTAGCGAAGCTCGGGAAGGGGAGAGGCGACGCCGAGGCGCTGCAGGTGCACGATCGGAACCAGGGCCCCCAGGGCGGTGCCGATCGCGACGCCGATGAGCAAGCCCGGCAGCGATCCGACGTGGAAGCCGATCAGTCCGCCCGCGGTGGTCCCGATCAGGCCCACGACGTTCGACACCGCCCACGTGCTTCCGATCCCCATCGAGAGCAGGGTCAGGCAGCCGGAGACCTGCAGGTAGGCGAACCAGTACCGGAACAGCGCGAGCTGCGCGATCCAGCCGGCGTCGGCGTAGCGTGAGTCGTACAGGACCGCGAAGAAGGCGGGTGCCACCACCGCCGCGCCGAGCGCAGCGACCATCGCCGTCGGCAACGTCAGCCGGCGCGCCGCCGCGTAGCGCTCGCGAAGGACGCCGGGGCTCTCGCGGTTCGCCTCGGCGACGACGGGTGCGAGGACGGACGACGAGAGCCGGAAGGACAGGTCGCGAAGCAGGCTGGGAATGACGGAGCCCATCGTGTACACGCCCAGGAGCCCTGCCGGCACCAGCCGCCCCAGCAGCGCAACGTCGATCTGCGCGAGCAGGAAAGACACGCCGCTCGACGCCAGGACCCACTTGCCGATCGAGTAGATCGCGCGCGCGTCGTCCCGGTTCCACGCGAAGCGGTTGCCCGGGCCCGGAATCGCGAGGTGACTCAAGAGCGCGATGACGAACGCATTCACCAGGCCGCCCCAGACGAGCGCCCAGACCGATGGGTGCATCCAGGCGATCGTCATCATCACGACCAGCGCAGCGAGCTGACCGGAGATCTCGATCGCGACCGCGCGCGTCAGATCCAGACGGCGCGTCAATACCATCAGCTTCGTGGAGGTCAGGCCGGTGATCACGACACCGAAGGCGGCGATCGGCAGGATCGTCGTCAGCTCGGGCATGTGGTAGAAGCTCGCCACCAGCGGCGTTGCCGCGACGGAGACCAGCCAGAGACCGACCCCGCGGATCGCCTGCATCGTCCAGGCGGTGTCGAGGAAGACCGGCTCCTCGCCCCGATCGAAGCGCATGATCGCGGCGCCGATTCCGATGTTCGAGATCTGGTCCAGCGCGAAGACGACCAGGTACACGATCGCCATGACGCCGAAGGCTTCGGGAAAGAGGAGCCGAGCGAGGACGAGATTGCCCCCGAGGCGGAGCACCTGGGCGATCCCTTGGCCGACGAGACTGACCATCGTTCCGCGACTGGCGCGCACGCGCACGCTCCGGCCGGCGTCGGCAACGGCGGCCGCGGAAGGCTCTAGGCCGTCATCGTTGGGCGCTGACATACGCTCCTGGCGTCTCGACGCGGGGTGACGACACGGACTGCGGTGCCGCTCACCCGCGGGGCCGCATGGTAGCCACTCTTCTCGATCAACGGCACCAGAGGCTTCGACGGCGCGCGTCGCGCGTGACTTGAGCGGAGAAGCCGCCGCCCCGGGACGCCGAGAAGGCATCGCGCGTCGAGCCGGTCTCGCAGCGGAAGATCACCTACATTCCTTCGCCGCACGACTGGAGAGCACCCGTCGAAATGCGAACCGATTCCAGCACTCCGCGCCGCGCCTCGAGGCGTGTGGGTGCGCAGGGCGTCGCGTAGTGCAGCCGAGCCTGCTCGCCTACCTCGCTCTCGCCGGCTTCCTGCCGGTCGCGATCTACGTGTTCTCGCGACTGCCGCGCGAGTCCGCGACCGCGGTGGTCATCCTCGCGGGCTCGGTTCTGCTTCCCGAGTGGCTGGCGTTCGACTTCCCGGTCGTTCCGCCGTTCGACAAGGAGCGGATCACGTACGCGAGCGCCCTGATCGGCGCGCTCATCTTCCAGTCGCGCAGCATCTCCGCGGCGCGACCCGGGTTCGGCCCCGAAGCTCTCGTGGGCGTGTTCATGATCGCGAACGTCGCGACCATCCTGACGAACTCGAGCCCCATGTGGGACGAGGGGCGTCTCGAGCCCGGCCTCTCGGCATACGACATCGTCTCGGGCGGTGCGGACGAGCTCCTCACGTTCGCGATCCCCTTCTTCCTCGGCCGCGCGATGTTCACCGGCCGCGCTGCGCTGCGCACGCTGATGATCTGCCTCGGCGCGGCCGGCTTCGGCTACGGCGTGCTGATCCTCGTCGAGGTCGTGATGGCCGTCCCGTTTCACGTCTTCCAGCTGAGCAAGCTCCTGTACAACCTCGCGCAGCAGGCCTCCTTCCGCTGGGGCGTCGTCCAGCCGACGGTGTTCATGGACCACGGCCTGTCGCTCGCAACCTGGATGGCGAGCTGCGCGCTCGCTGCAGCGGGCCTCGCGCGCGTGAAGCTCCCGGTGTACGGCTTGCGACCGCGACTGGTCTGGATTCTGTCGTGGGTCGGCCTGCTGCTCTCGCGGAACGTGGCGGGCGTCCTGTACGGGACGTCGCTGAGCGCGGCCATCACGTGGCTTCGCGCGCAGAACGTCGCGCGGATCTCGGTGATCCTCGCGGTGATCGTGTGCGGTTACCCGGCCCTGCGCGCGACCGACGTGTTCCCCGACGATCAGCTCGTCGAGTGGGCCGCCGTGCTCGGCAAGGAGCGGCAGGACTCGCTCTGGGGGCGCTTCGCCGACGAGAACTTCGTGCTCGACCTGATGGAAGATCGCATCTGGTTCGGCTGGGGGAACATCTCGCGCGTGCCCGGCGCGGAAGGTCTGGGCGGCTGGCAAGCCGGCGGCTACGAGGGCGGGATCGACGGGTACTGGGCGATCCGCTTGGGAACCCACGGTGCGCTCGGTCTGGAGCTGCGCTTCATCATGCTGATCCTGCCCGTGATCACCGCCTGGCGCGCGCTGGATCGGGTGCGCGTTCCGCAGGAGAAGATCCTCCTGGCGTCGTTGATGGCGATCGTCTCCATGCGCTGCGTCGACCTGCTCGCGAACGGCTGGTGGAACAATCTGCCCGTGTTCCTGTCGGGCGCGCTCTATGGCATCGCGCGCTCCTACGACGCCCGCGGCAAGCGCGCTCGACCCGCTCCGGCAGCCGATCCGGCCGCTTTTCCGGCGCCTCGACTGCGCTAGTCCCGCGCGATCTCGGCGCGGAGCTGATCGGCGATGAACGCGTACCCGTCGGCGTCGAGGTGGCCGGACTGCCGGTGCGGATAGAGCGACAGGACGTCCGGGTGTTTCTCCATCAGGAGGAGCAGGTCGATCGATCGCACCCGGGTTCGGGCGATCATCTCGAGCACCCGCTCCCGCTCGAAATTCTCCGACCCGCCCGCGAAACGGCCGTAGAACGGTACGTACACGAAGACGAACCGGCCGCCCTGAGCCTCGACGAGGCTCTTCGCGCGCTCGATCACCCGGCGAAGGAGATCGACCTGCAGATCGATGGCGCGCGAGGAATCGCCGTGCAGTCCGAGCGCCATCCGGATTCGCGGCAGCTTGAGCGAGCGCAGCAGCTGCGACGCCGGGGACGTCGCGCGCGAAGGCTTCGCTGCCGTCGTCTCGAGGCTCTCGATCTCGGTCGTCTGGAGAGCCTCGACCTGCGCGTCGACGGCAGCCTTCGCGGCCCGGAGTCCCTGGGTCTTGCCGTCGAGGTATTGCGTGAGCTCCGGAAACTGCGCCTCGTGCATGAGGTCTGCGAAATCGTTGCCCTCGAAGTAGAGCCAGAAGACGAACTCGGGGTGCAGCGGCAGTCCGTACTCCACGAGATTCGCGAGCTCCCACAGGGGCCCCGCGCCGCCGACGCCGAGGTTGACGGTGGCGGGAAACGTCTGCCGGAGTCTCGCGCCGACGTCCTCCTCGACCGAGACGCACTCGCCAGCCGTGAATGAGTCCCCCACGAGAACGATCTTCGCGTCGGCGCGGTGGCTGCCGCGCGGGTTCGCGAAGCCGTACTCATCCGAGGTGTAGATCTTGTATCGGCCGTCCGCGAAGCACTCCACGATCTGCCGGTCCGAGAGGCTCGAGGTCGGGAACACGCGGACGCCGTTCACCTCGACCGTGCGGCTCGAGAGCTGGTAGATCCGCGGGTAGATGCGGTCGCCTTCCTTCCAGCGGTCGATGAAGAGCTGCCGTGTGGTGCGCGTGTCGTAGTCCTTCATCGCGCGCTTCTGCTCTGCGACGACCTCGGCCATCGCGCGCGCGGCGGCGGCCTCGCGCATCGCGCTCACGCCGAAGAGGGCGAGCTCGACGAAGAGGAGCGACAGCGCGCTCGACGAGAGCAGGGCGATCAGGCGAAGCTGCTTCTCGACCGCGAGCCGCGTCGCGGCGAGGAGGCCCGCTCCCAGCAAGACGGGAAGGCCGAGGAAGAACGCGGTCTCCTTCGGCCCCGAGAGGAAGGTCTCGCGGCGAAGCACGACGAAGAGAGCGATCCCGGCGCACAGCACCGCGAGGGTCGTGAGAATCGCGCGGCACGCTGCCGCGCCTCGCCCACCGGTACTCGATCGCGTCAACGCAGGGTCCTTCCTGGCTCAGATTCGGCAGGATGGATAGGCGACTTTTGCCCTGCTGCCAGGCCGCGCGTACCCTCCGCGCGCGGCAAGGTTTCAGGCTCGGCTCCGTGCCCGCGGCGGCCGATGAGCGGAGCAGAGGGTGCGCGTGGTGCAGGAGCCGAGGTCCGCGTGAGCGTCGGGATCGTCGTGATCGGCCGCAACGAAGGGGAGCGCCTCGAGCGCTGCCTGCGCTCGGTGCTCGGGCGCGCGGAAGCGGTGGTGTACGCCGACAGCGGCTCGACGGACGCCAGCCCGGCCCGCGCGCGCGCGCTCGGCGCGGAGGTCGTGGTGCTCGACGCCTCGGCGCCGTACACCGCGGCACGCGGACGCAACGCGGGCTTCGAGCACCTGGTTCGGGTGCATCCGGACGTGGAATTCGTGCAGGTGGTCGACGGCGACTGCGAGGTCCAGCCGGACTGGCTCGAGGCGGCGCAGGCGTACCTCGCCGCGCACCCGGATGTCGCCGTTGCGTGTGGTCGCCGCCGCGAGCGTTTTCCCGAGGCGAGTCCGTGGAACCGGCTCGCCGACGTGGAGTGGGATACGCCGCCGGGCGAGACGAGCGCCTGCGGCGGCGACGCGATGATCCGCGTTCAGGCCTGGCGTCAG
>CAZMKX010000001.1:0-46931 GCA_964566375.1 uncultured Myxococcales bacterium | reverse complement strand
TCGTCGACGCGTTCGACGACGGGTTCAAGAGCGCGAAGAAGTTCTTCAACAACCTGCTGACGCTCGGCAAGCGAACGATCGCGGAGCTGCTGTCGAAACAGTTCATGTCGAGCGTCGTCGGTTCTGGCACCGGCCAGAAGGGTGGCGGCATGATCGGCGGCCTCGTCGGCCGCGCGCTCGGGATCGGCGGCGAGAGTCAGAGCGGCCAGTCCGACGAGCAGAGCTTCCTCGACCGGATCGGTCGGCGGCTCGGCGGGATCTTCGACCCAGGCGACGACGACCCGAACACGAATCCGACGACGACGTCGAGTCAGATCGGTCAGGCGATCGGCGGCCTCAAGGGCATCGCGAAGATCCTGACTGGGATCGCCGGCGGGATCGCGATCGCGTCTTCTATGCGCCCGAACAACGTGAACAGCCCGCTCGCTGGCTCGCGCAGCGGTATCTACACGATGCTCGGCGGTAGCGTCGGCGCGCTCTTCGGCGCCGTGCTCGGGCAGTGGCTTGCTGGGTCAGGTGCCACTGGCGGTGCGATCGGCGGCGCGCTCGGTGGGTTCCTCGGGAACACGCTCGGGAAGTTCCAGCAGAACGCGAGCACGTCGCGCCGCTGGGGGCAGGGCATCGCCGCGCTCTCCGGCGACCCGATCACGATTCTCGTCACGAGCCTGATCGGCGCGGAGAAGGCAGCGGTCTCGGTGGCGACGCGCGTCGCGGACCTCGCGACGCAGTTCCAGCACGGCATCCGTGGAGAGAGCCCGTTCGGCTTCGTCGGTCTGTCTCGCGAGGGCAGCGAGCACATCCCGATCAAGCAGACCGAGGCGATCACAGAGTTCTTCGTCAGCTTCGACAAGCGCGTCTCGGAACTGCTCACGGAACGCCAGCGCCAGATCGTTCGCGAGACGCTCGCGGATAGCGAGTTCAGCCGTCGCGGGATCGTCATCGACAACGAGATCGTGAAGGTGCTCAAGGCGCGCTTCGCGGCAAGCTTCGAGGGCCTGTTCGACAGCGAGGCGGTCGCGGATTTCCTGGGGACGCTCCCCGACAAGCTGAAGAGCATCGACGAGGTCGTGTCCGGCCTGCTCGGATTCCTCGAGGAGCGCGCGGCCATCATTCAGGAGCTCGACGACGTGCTCGGGGAGAACCAGCTCTCCGACGCGGCGAAGTCGATTCGAGACGTCAACCGCCACTTCGACGATTTGATCGAACGGATGAAGCTGCTCGGCTTCACGACGGCCGAGATGGCGCGCGCAGAGGAAGGCCGCGCAGCGGCGATCGCGAAGCTGAAGGAAGGCTTCGCGACCTCCATCGAGGACCAGATCCTCGCGATGCTGGATCCGGGCGCGCTCGCCATGCGCGAGCAGGAGCGCATCCAGGCCGAGCGGCTACGTAACGCCGTTGACTACGAGGCGGACCTGACGCGCGTCGCCTACCTCGGGCAGCTCGAGCGCGAGCGGATCGCCCGCGAGGCGAACAAGCCGATCACGGACCTGCTCACGGATCTCAAGACGACGCTCGCGAGCCAGCTCTCGCCGACGGACGTTCTCGCCGCGGCCGAGTCGCGCTTCGGCACCCTCGTCGCGCAGGCGCAGGGCGGCGATCGCAGCCAGCTCGACGAGATCGCCGAGGCAGCGCGGAACCTGCTGACGGTCTCGCTGCAGGTGTTCGCGAGCACGGAGCAGTTCTTCCAGCGCCGCGAGTTCGTGCTGCGGCAGCTCGAGAACCTGCTGCCGGCGGGCTCGACGCAGGCCTTGCCGGGCTTCGCGACGGGCGGCGGCTTCACGGTCCCCGGTGCCGGGCGCGACAACGTGGTGCCGCTGTTCCGGGTCTCGGGTGGTGAGCGCGTCGCGATCTCGACGCGCGCGCAGCAGGCCGAGGCGGCCCAGAACTTCACGAGCCTCGCGGCAGCGATCGAAGATGGCAACGCGCAGCGCGAGGCCGGGAACCGTGCGCAGCTGATCGAGCTCCGCGGCTTCAGCGACCGTCTCGACCGGCAGCAGGCGCAGCTCGCGCGGGTGGCCGCGCTCGCCTCGCGGCGCGCGCGCAGGTAGCGCCAGGTGCATCCCGGTGCCTATGCCGTCGGCGTCGTGCCGATGGCGGCGATCGACCCGGCGGACCTGCTGTCGGTCGCCGGCGCGCTCGAGACGCTGCTCGCCGACGACGAGAACGATCTGCGGTTCCTGGCTGAGACCTCGCCCGGGACCGAAGGCGATCCGGACGGCGAGATGCTGCGGCTCTCGGACCGCGGGTTCACGACGGGCGACGGGGAGTCCCCCGAGCACACGAGCTGGGACGCTCGGCTCGAGACGCCGCTCAACTACGAGTCGCGGATTCCGCTCCCCGACGGCGAGGACTCGACGGGATCGATCGGGTTCGGCGACGTCGAGATCCGGAACGAGGACGGAGCGCTGAACAGCCTGCTCTCGAAGTCGTTCGAGGGGCGGCAGTTCGACGTGAAGGTGGGTGGCACGCTCGGCCGCGGGCGCGCGAACGAGCGCACGCTGCTCTATGCGGAGTACGGGCTCGCGCTGCGGGCCACGGTCGACGGCGTGAGCTCCGAGAGCGGCCGGATCCACATCCGGCTGCGCGAGGGCCTCGGAAAGCTCGACCGTCCGCTTCAGAGCACACGGTATTCCGGGGCTGGCCTCGGTGAGGGGCCGGCCGAGCTGACGGGCGTGCAGAAGCCGCTCACGTTCGGCCGGCGCCGCAACCGGAAGGCGTTTCTCGTCGACCCGACCTTCCTCGTCTACCAGGTGCACGAGCGCAGCGTGCACGCGATCGACGCCGTGAAGATCCGCGGCGTGCCGGTCGGCACGTTCGATCGCGACGTCGCGAGCTACATCGGTCTGATCACCATCTCGGTCGCTCCCGGCCACTGGGTCTCGTGCCTCTCGCTCGGACTGTTCCGGCTCGGCGCGACGCCGGACGGCGAGGTGACGGCGGACGTGCGCGGTGACAACGTGGGCGGCTACGTGGACACGACGCCGGGGATCGCGAAGCGGATCGCGACGTGGAAGGGTGAGGTGGTCGATCCGACCGAGCTCGACGGCGGCACGTTTGCGAACTACGAGCCGCTGCGCGAGGTCGGCTTCCACTCGGACGACGAGGAGACGGTCGCCGACGCGCTCGAGCGCCTGCTGCATGGAGATCGCGGCTGGCACCGCGTCACTCGTCTCGCGCGGCTGGCGATCGGTCGCTTCGCGGCGCCCGAGGATCAGGATCCCGTCGCGACGTTCACCGACGCGCAGATCTCGTCGCTGTCAGAGGGAACCGAGCTCGCGCCCGTGTGGAGCGTGAAGGTCGGGTACGACGAGACGTGCCTCGTCCAGGACGCCGACTCGCTTGCCAGTAGCGTGTCCGCCGCGGATCGCCTGAGGCTCTCGACGCAGTACCGCTACGCGATCGCCGAGGACGCCTCGATCAAGACGCTGCATCCCGACGCGCGTGCGATCACGCACGATTCGCTCTACGTCGACCAGGCCGACGCGCAGGACCTTGCGGACGAGACGCTCGCGATGCTCGGCAAGCGCCGACGCCGTTACAGCCTGACGCGCGAGCGGACGGTGCTGCAGCGAGCCCCGGGCGAGGTGATCGAGGTCGTATCTGGCGACAGCGATCTCTCGGGAGGCAGAAACCTCCTCGCGGTGGGGGTGGCCGAGGTCGGCCACCAGAGGACGAACGACTTCGAGCTGTGGGGGTGATCGGTGGGGCGCCCCTGTCTGTGGACTCCGATCAAGTCGGACGCGGCGGTGCTGACCGGAACGGCCGAGCTCGGCGACGACTTCGGGATCTCGAACCTGCTCACGATGCAGCCGACGAAGACCTACCGAACGGATCCGACGTGCACGATCAGCGTCGACCTCGGTTCGTCTAAGACCGTGCGCGGCGTCGCGCTCGGCTACACGAACGCGACGGCAGACGCGACGGTGCGGGTTCGCGCGACTGACACGCTCGCGAACATCACCAGCGCGCCGTCGCTCGATACGGGCGAACTTCGGCACTGGCCTGGGAACGGAGACCTGTCGAGCTGGGAGCGCACGCACGCGATCGTGCTGCTCGAGGGGCCCGTCGCCTACCGCTACTGGCAGATCGACGTCGACAACGACGGCGGCGTCTACTACGAGGCGGGCCGCCTCTTCATGGACTCGCCGTGGTTCTTCCCGCGAGGCCTCGACTTCGGCAGCCGGATCGCGTTCAGCGAGTCGGTCCGCCGGGTGCGGTCGATCGGTGGTCAGCTCTACGCGCTCAGCAACGGGATCTGGCGCGAGGTCGGGTTCACGATCCGCAGCACGGTCAGCGAGGACGAGTTCATCGAGGGGGCTGAGACGATCGAGCGTCTCCGGGGAACCGCGCGCGATGTGCTGCTGATGCTCGACACCGAGAATGCGAATCGATTCATGGACCGCTCGATCTTCGCGACGTTCGCCGATCTCCAGCCGACGGAGGCGGTGACGCGAAGTCAGTGGTTGAAGTCGTACCTGCTCGAGGAGATGGAGCTGCCGTGAATGTTCGGTGATCGTGCACTCCAGACGACGGACACGCAGACCGATGCGCTGCCCTACTCGCTGAACAGCAGCCCGACGTCGCCTCCGGACGGCTACGCGGAGCTCGTCGAGGCGATGCAGGACGTGAGCGGAGATCTCGTCGGTCCGTGGCCGGTGACTTACATCTGCCGCGGCACGGGCGCGCAGCGCGAGGTCGGGATCGGCATTCTGACCGCTGGCACGCCGGACACGGTTTCGCGCGACACGATCTTCCAGAGCAGCGACGGCTTCGGCGTGCCAGTGAACTGGGGGGCGGGGACGAAGACGATCTGGCTGGCGCCGATCTCGATGCAGCTCTACTCGCTGATCACGGTGCTCGCGAGCGGGTCGAACGGGTTGCTGAACAAGACGGCGGCCTATGAAGTCGGGCTCGTGACGCTGGGCGCGGCGGCAGCGGCGTTGCTCGACGATGCGAACGCCGCTGCGCAGCGCGCGACTCTCGGGCTTTCGATCGGGAGCGACGTCCAGGCCTACGACGCAGACCTGGCCGCGATCGCTGCACTATCGCACACGAGCGGGCGCGTGATCCGGTCGAACGGCAGCGCCTGGCTGGCGGCGGTGCTGGCGGCAGCGGACGTTTCGGTGGCGAGCGCGGTCTCACCGCTGTCCGGTTCGGACGTCGAGGCCGTGCTCGATTCGGCTGGCACGGCGCTCGCGACACACGACACGCAGTTCTCGAACGCATTCTCGAAGTCGTACACGAGCAGCGCCCAGACGATCACGGCGGCCGGCTTGCTGACGCTAGCGCACGGCCTCGGTGTGAAACCGAAGCTGGTGATCGCGCGGCTGACGTGCACGTCGACCGATCTCGCATGGTCCGCTGGCGATACGGTCGAGATCGGATCAGGAGTGGCGTCCTCGGAGAACCAGAACCGCGGCCACGCGATCTATACGGACACGACGAACATCAACGTGCGCTTCGCAAGCGGGACCCCGGTGTATCAGATCCCTCAGAAGTCGGGCGGAAGCGTTGGAAACACTGGCGACATCGACCCGACGAAGTGGACCGTGACGTTCATCGCCTTCGCCTGACGGCCTTCGGCCTGAGCACGTAGTCCCAATCCACCAGCACAAGCAGCTCGATTCGCTGCGCGCGAGCGCGGCATCGGGAGGAGTTCGTCTTGGCACTCAATCTCGCGATCCAGTTCGAGCAGAGCCTCGGGCCGAGCGGACCGCTGTTCGTCGCGGCCGACGCGGCGGGGCACACGTTCGCGAACGACGGCTCGGTTGCGATCTGGGTCCACAATAACACCGCGTCGGCGATCACCTTGACGATGGCGAGCGCTCGCGACTCCGACTTCGGGCCGTACCCGTCGCGCGAGGTCGAGATCGCCGCGAGCACGCTCTTCAAGACCTCGACGTGGAACGCACGGCGCTTCACGAATCCGGTGACGGGCCTCGCATCGTTCACGCTCGACGTCACGTCCGGCGTGCTCGTCGCTGCGGTCTCCCAGCAGCAGATCTTCAAGGACTCGTGAGGTGAAGCCGATGCGCACTCGACTACTTCTCGCGGTCCTCGTCGTGGCGGGTCTGCTGGTGCCGTCTCTTGCGCTCGCCCAGGGCGGTGGCGTTCCGATCTCGCTCGGAAGCGGCGGGCACACCGTCGAGAACGAGGGGACTCCGCTCACACCGCGCACCAGCCTGAACTTCGTCGGCACGTCGATCAACTGCGCTGACGCCGGCGGAAAGACCGTCTGCACGATCACGCCAGACGTGGTCAGCGGCGTGCTGTCGACGGCATCGGTGCTCGCCATCCCCGAGACCTCGAGCGCGCCATCGACGGCGACGGGCTACGGGAAGCTCTGGATCAAGAACGGCACCGGCGACACGAACCAGCTGCATCTGCTGCAAGGCGATGGTAATGACGACATCGTGCTGCGGCTCGCGGGGGCTGGCGGGACGGGGCACGCGCAGGGCGTCGTCTTCATGCGCGAGACGGGGACCGGCGGGGCAGGCACGGACACGATTTTCAAGTACGACTACACCAACGGCTACGTCAACATCCCGGCGGCGTACCTCTCGACGAGCAACGCAGCGGCCGGGTCGAATGGCGGCGGCGGTGTGTTCCTGTTCGCTGGCGCGGACCCGCCGTCTACGTGCTCCGTCGGGGACATCTTTTTCGAGCAGGACACGTCGAGCGACACCGACTGCACCACGGCGTTCAACGGAGCAATCTGCCGCTGCACCGCGTCGAACACCTGGACGCCAGAGGCTAGCCTCACCGCGAACATGACGAGCTCGGGCTCGTGGAGCGGAACGGGCGCGCTTCCGGTGACGGCAGACGGCGCGACGTTCACGGACAGCGGAGCCATCATCGGCTCGACCTCCTACCTGCCATCGACGTCCGGCGCTGGTTCGATCCTGCGGTTTCGAGAGAAGTCGGACGCCTCGGGCGGGTCGGTGCAGTACATCAGCGTCACGGGTACAGGAGCCTACAATCTGACGAGCAACATCGTTCTGCCGCTCCGCGCGATTCCGCGCAGCGTGACCGCATCGACGGCCTCGACCACGGCGCGCGGTCCAGTCATCGGAGCGGTCGCGAATAGCGGAAGCCTGACCACAGCCGAAGAGCTTTGCAACCTTCAGTACTCGGAATCCTCGTACGACGGCGCGGACTCTCCCGCCTTCGCCTCCGCCTGCGTGGCCGGCAGCGCGAAGAAGTACGGTACGTCTACCCCCGCCGATAACACGGTGGACCTGATCGCGTGTGGCGATGAAGTTGACTCCGGCGTCTACTTCGAGGCCGTCTGCACGGTCGAATGATGCGCTCGTGTCTCGTGGCAGCGGTGGTGTTGGCTGCATCCATCGCGAGCGCGCAGGAACCTCGCCTCATGGCGCAGCGCACCTTCTGGCTCTCGTGGGAAGCTCCGGCGCCGCCGAATCCCGACGTGAACGCCTACGCGATCTATCGGCAGGACGCAGCCGAGAGCGCCGCGTGGGAGGTCGTCGCGATGACGCGCGGGTACACGGGTGCGGTCGTGTCGCTGCCGCGTTGTGTGAAGGCGCGCTTTGCGGTCCACGAGATGAAGATCGACGCGGACCCGATGCGATACCACGACCGGCTGCCCGACGCGACGGTGCGTGAGCGCGAGCCGGGTCCGTGGCGCGTCTGGTGTGGCTACCCAGACTTCAACGAAGACGGGACCGTGTCGATCGGCGATCTCATGAGATTCCAGAACGCGCTCGGTTCACGGCTCGTCGGTGACGAGTGGGTGAGGTAGCGGATGGACTGGGCTCAGATCGGCTTCCAGCTCGTCGGGATGGCCGCGATGGCCGGAGTCTCCTACGGCGCGCTGCGCGGCAGCGTGAGCAGCCTGCACGCGAAGCTCGACGAGCTGAAAGCCGACGTCAAGGACGACATCTCCGCGGCGAAGGGCGACCTCGGCCGCGAGATCGGCGCGGTGCGAGACACCGCCGGGGCCGCGCACGAGCGCATCGACCGGCACCTCGAAACACACCGCCGCGTGATGAACGGATCCTGACGTGCTCTACAGCCCCGGGTTCATCCACGCCGACCGCTTCACGGCATCGGAAGAGGGCGGCTGGGCGGATCACGCCTTCGACCTCGGGAAACGCACCCGCTTCGGAATCGCGAGCGCGTCGCACCCGGACGTCGACCTCTCGACGCTGACGGCCGAAGGCGCGCGCGAGATCCGCTACGCGCGGTACTGGATCCCCGGCGGCTGCGATGGCTTCCCCTGGCCGGTGAGCCTCGCCGCCTACGACTGGTACATCCACAGCAGCGACCCCCGCTATCAGAGCTGGTGCGAGAAGCTCATTCAGGGGCTCATCGGCGCGAAGGTCGACGGCCGGAGCGGCGACGAGACGATCCGCAAGATGCAGGCCTACGCGGCCGAGCACGGGAACGTCGAGACCGCCTATCGGATCCTGCGCATGCGAACCGACGCCTGGTCCGAGGGGTTCCGCCTCGGAAAGTTCGCGCCCGACAAGATCGACGGCATCGAGTACGCGCTCGGCCATCCGGTGCGCGTGAAGGCCGGCCTCTGGTGCGAGAAGGGTTTCAAAAACCGCGCCATCCGCATCGGGCGCGAGTTCCACACGAAGGAGTAGAGATGACGCGCGCGAAGTTCACCTGCAACGCGGTCACGAAGCGCAAGGCATGGGCCGGCGCGCCGGACAACGAGGGGTTCGTCTACGACGCGGAGTTCTCTCCCGTCGTCAGCGGCAGCGACGAGAACAAGGCCTTCTGGAAGGCCTCGCCCGGAGGATCGCTGAAGCTCACCACGATCCGCGCCGACCACTTCCAGCCCGGTCAGGACTACTACGTCGACTTCACGCCGGTCGAGACCGGCACCACGAAGGAGTGACCCCATGCCCGACAAATCGAAGTTCTTCCTGCGCTCGCGCGCGGTCCAGGCCGCGCTGATCCTTCTGCTTCAGGCCGGCGACGCGCTCGCGCAGTCGTTCGGCCTGCACCTGCCGGCGTTCCTGACGCTCGACTGGCTGACGGGGCTGCTGAACGCCGTCACCGGCGACGCGGGCCTCGGCGCGGCTCTGATCGACGCCTACGCGGCGGCGCTGCTCGTCTGGAAGCTCGCTCGGCCGGATGGCGCGGCGCTCGTCGCGGTGCCCGGCGCCGGCACGCTCCCGCTCGCGGCCCCGCTGCGCGCCGCGCTGCTGGTGCTGATCGTCATCGGTGGCCCCGGCCTCGCGTTCGACGCGCGCGCCGACACGCTGCCGGTCTACGTGCCGAGCGCTCCCGTGATCGGCCGCTGGACGTGGACGCCGGCCGAGAACGCGACCGCCTACAACGTGTACGCCTCCCGCAACGGCGGCGCCTACACGCTCGCGGCGGCCGTCACCGCGCCGGAGGCGACGATCTCGAGCCGGCTGGGGGAGACGGTCGAGGTGCGCGTCGAACCGCTGGCGCCGGGCAGCGGCGCGGCTCCCGGTCCGCTATCGGACGTCTCGGCCACCGTGCGCTTCCTCGCGAGCCCTGACCTCGACGGCAGCGCACCCGTGAGCGTGGCGGACGTGACGCGCGCGTCCGGCGAGTTCGGCCGCTGCATCACGTTCGGCGCGCGCGGGACGGCGGTCCCGTCGGGCCCCTGCGCGCCGTGAGCGCGGCTCCTGCCTGCGACGTCTTCGGCCGCTGCCTGCGCTGCGGCGAGCGCGTCGAGTCGACCGGCGGGTGCTCGCGCTGCACGCTCCAGATCGCGGCGTCTGGTGCCGAGCTGGCCGCGCCGCCGGTGATCTACCCGGTCGAGGCGACATACCCCTACGACGGCGGCGGGATCATGCCGCTCGGACGACGCGCGCCTTGAAGGATCGGCCGCGGCGAGACGCTGCCCGAGCGTTCGCCACGACGGGGGGAATGGCGCGCGGCATCGCGGTCGCTGCCCTCGCCGCGGCCCTGTTCTCGTGCTCGAGCACGCCGCCACCCGCCGACCGGCGAGACTGGTGGCTCGGGCTCGACAAGCTGACCGCGAACGAAGGCCGCAAGGCGGCGCGCGACTTCGCGCTCCACGCCGCGGCGGGCGCCGCCACGGCCACCGCCGGGCGCTACGCCACCGGCCGCTGCGGTCCAGGCTTCGCGGTCGCGTTCTCGCTCGGGCCGGGCGCGGTGCGCGAGCTCTACCAGGTCGCGCGCGCCGGCGATCACCCGCCGCACCTGCTCGACCGCGCCGTCGACCTGCTCGGATGGATCACCGGAGGGATGGGAGCATGGGCGCTCTATCACGAATTCGGCTGCTGACGATCGCGCTGCTGCTGCTCGCGCTCGGCTGCGCGCACGCGACCCGGATCTGCGACTGGAACGAAGACACCGGAACGCTCGAGCGCCAGTACACCACGTCCACGGTGCTCGGCACCGGCGAGACGGAGATCGCCACCGCCGGCTGCGAGGCGTTCGTCTACAGCACGAAGGACACGGGGATCTCGGACAACGGCGTGAAGTTCGGCGGCGTCGTGACCGAGGCGATCGTGCGCGGCGTGATCGCTGGCACGGGTGTCGGCGCCGCAGGGCAGGGCGTGAGCGCGGCCGGAGACGCGGCGTCGAAGGCGGCGAAGCTCAAGGCGGTTGTCGAGAAGCTGGAAGCCGGAGGCTCGAAGGAATGAGCCGACGCTCTACGCACCGCTTGTGCTCGGGTGGCTGCGGGCAGGAAGACTCGGCTCGCCCAGCCTACAATGGGAAACCGTACCGCTGCCATCGCTGCCGCGGTAATGCCGATCGGTTGCGTGCCAGATCCCGCGCGCGCGCAGCGCTCCTGCGCGATCGGCAGGCGATCTACACCGTCTCGCTCGTCGGCGACGCCACGCTCCGGGGGTGGTGAGATGCCTACTGCACGCCTCCTGACCGGCCGCCCGCTCGTCGAGTTCGACGACGACGGCCGCCGCGTGCTCGCGCGAGAAGTATCCGTCGATCTCTGCGAGCGTGTCGCCTGCCTCGACGCCTTCGCGGTCCTCTCGCCCGATCAGACGACGATCCTCACCGTGCCGGCCGGCTTCGTATATGACGGCGCGTCCATCCCCTCGCTTGCGGTGCTCTCGTGGGTGATGGGTCCCCGTGAACGATTCGAGACCGCGGGGCTCCTGCACGATTGGTGTTACCGCGTGCAGGTAGCTCGCGACGTCGCCGACTATGTGTTCTGGCTCGTCGCGCGCAGCGGCAGCAAGCACGTCGGCCCCGTCCGCGCGTGGCTCGGCTGGGCCGGAGTCCGCGTCGGCGGATGGCGCGCGTACCGCAGCTACAGCGACGCGACCGACCCGAAGTGGCCGGCGTAGCGAGGTGACGATGGCGAAGAAGGCAACCGCGACGAAGGCCCCCCCGACCGAGGTCTACGACCCGAGCCGGTGCGGCGTCTCCGGGAAGTGTCGGCTCTGCGATCAGCTGCCGGAGGTCAGTGCGTGGATCTCGAAGTGTCTCGCGGACACCTTCGCGCAGGGGCTTCCCCAGTATCCCATCGCGACCCTCGCGCGTCGCGCAGCCAAAGCGTGGGGGGAAACGATCTCCAACTCCATGCTCGCTCGACACCTCAATCTCGGCCACGACCCCAACTGGAAGCTCTGGGACGATGAAGCGAAGGGATAGGCCGGCGCCGCCGACGGAGGTCTACTCGCCGCCCGTCGCAGAGCCCGTCGAGATCCGCGCGCTGCGCCGCGAGAACGACGTGCTCAAGCGTCGGCTCGACGCAGCTCGCGGCGGCGAGGAGATCATCCTCCAGGCGGTGCAGCAGGCGTGGGAGGAGCGCCCCGATCTCAGCGTGCCGCCGGCACCGAAGCTAGAGCGCAAGCGCCGCCAGGAGATCGCGCTGCTCCACGTCACCGACACGCAGATCGGGAAGCTGACCGAGACCTACTCGTCGGCCGTCGCCGAGACGCGCCTCTCGATGCTCGCGCGCAAGGCCGCGCACATCACCGAGATCCGGCGCAGCGCGGCCTCGATCGACGAGTGCATCCTGCTCCTCGGCGGCGACATGGTCGAGGGCGAGAACATCTTCCCCTCGCAGGCGTTCCAGATCGACCAGGGCCTCTTCGAGCAGGCATGCAAGACGGCGCCCGCGGTCTTCGTCCGCCTGATCCTCTCGCTGCTCGCGACCTTCAAGCGGGTTCGCGTCGAGAGCGTGTGCGGGAACCACGGCCGGCCAGGCCTCAAGTCGATGGGCGCGCACCCGCACACGAACTGGGATCGCGTCGCCTACCAGACGACGCGGAACATCCTGCTCGGCACCGACGAGAACCCGCGCCGCGAGCTCGCGGACCGGCTCACGTTCAACATCTCGCCGAGCTTCTACGCGATCGCCTACGCCTACGACTGGGGCGCGCTGCTCGTGCACGGAGACCAGATCCGCGGCGGGTTCGCCGGCTTCCCGTGGTACGGCACCGCGAAGTCCGCGTGGGGCTGGATCGACTCCATCCCCGAGGAGTGGGACAACCTCTACTTCGGGCACTTCCACCAGCACGCCTCGGCGGTGCTGAACTACCGCACGTTCTACGCGACCGCATCGCCGGAGAGCGGGAACGTCTACGCGCAGGAGCAGATGAAGGCCTGCGGCTGGCCTTCGCAGCGGCTCCAGTTCTACGACCGCGACCAGGGCGTGATCGCCGACCACCAGGTCTTCCTCTGCGACCCGAAGGAACGGCGGCCGCAGCGTGTGCGGCGGCGCGCGGCGTGAGACCCGACCACCTCGACACCGACGCGCCGCGCTTCTGGCGACCGCTGGACAACGATGGCAAGCGCCGGCTTCGTCAGATCGCGCGCTATCTCGCCGCACACTGGCCGACGCCGTTCCCGGTGCGCCTGCGCTTCGAGCGTCTCTCCCCGACGCTGCAATCGGTGGCCGAGACGTACCGCGCCGACGATCACCTCGTCGTCAGGATCGACTCGCGCGCGCCGTTCTCGTGGGCGGTGGACCTGCTCTATCACGAGCACGGGCATTGCGCCCTCTGGCCCGCCTCTGCGCGCTGGGAGCAACGTCTAGAGCGCGAGGAGATGCCGCACCACGGGCCGGAGTTCTACGCGATGCTCGGCGAGATCAGCGCCAAGATGGAAGACGGCGGCGGGCGCGCGGACTCGGAGTCGTGGTGACCGCTGACGTGACCGACGCCGCCCGCAAGGCGCAGGCCCGCGCAGCCTACGACGCGGCGACGTGGAGCATGCCGCACCTCGCGCAGCGCGCAGGCATCCCGTTCGTGCTGATCGGCCCGAGCGGCGTCGGCAAGTCGACGCTGTGCCGGCTGCTCTGTGAAGGCGACCCGAAGCTGCGCACGCTCGTCTCGCATACGACGCGGATTCGGCGCGAGCTCGAGGCCGATGGCGTCGCCTACCACTTCGTCTCACGCGAGAAGTTCCACCAGCTCGACTTGGCGGGCGAGTTCGTCGAGACGGCGACCTACGCCGGCCAGCTCTACGGCGCCTCCAAGGCCGAGTTCTTCCGCGACGACCTCGACATCCTCTGCGAGATGGAAGACAACGGCGCGCTCGCGATCCGCGCGCTGCGGCCAGACGCTCGCCTGATCTTCATCCACCCGCCGGCCTTCTGGGTGCTGGCCGAGCGGATGCAGGCGCGCGGCAGCATGGAGACGGTCGAGATCGCGCGGCGGCTCGAGATCGCGCGTCGGCAGATAGCCTCAAGTGCCGACTTCGACTACGCGATCGTGAACGACGACAAGGCCGAGGCGGCCTCGCAGCTGCGGGCGATCATCGCGGAGGCGAGGGGCTAGCGTTCCTAGGGATGGACTCGAACCACCATTCGCCGGGTCAAGGCCGGCTGTCCTGCCGTTGGACGACCGAGGATTACTGATTCTCCGCGGCCTTCGCCTGCTCCGCGAAGCACGGCTCGAGCGGCACGCACACGTCGACCCGCGTCGCGCCGGGCCCGAAGCGCGCTTCGATCTGCTGGAGCGCGCGGCCGAACTCCGCGCAGCTCATGCCCGCGTAGGCCGGGCCGCGGGCGTACACGTTCCCCTGATCGGTCGGGGTGATCGTGCAGACCGCAGCGATCGGCATCGGTACGTTCAGCACGACGACGGGATCGCGGGGCAGCGCGGGCGTCGTCTCGGCCTTCGGCGGCTCGGCGTGGGCGGCGCAGGCGAGGGTCAGCAGGGAGACGAGTGCGATACGGTTCATGCGGGCTCCTTCGCGTAGTGAGGGTGTTTCGTCTTCATGTGGCGCGCGACGTTCTCGAACGTGCGCTGACAGCACGGGCAGACGCCTGCGGCGGCGCGCTTCTTGTGGCGGGTCAAGTGGCCGCGCAGGACTCGATTGCTGTTCCGTTCCATCGCGATGCGGCTGCGCTCGCGCTCGAGCTCGGCGCGCTGCTTCGCGATCGCAGCGTCGGCCTGGGCGAGCTGCTCGCGGAGCTTGGCGGCCTCGCTCTTCACGAAGCCCCAAGGGATCTGGCAGTACGGGCAGTTCCAGGTGAGCCCATGCTCCTGCGCGTGCGCGCGGTAGCGTTCGCTGATCGCGTAGACGCCGCCGCACTTTCCGCAGTCGATCGAGGTGAGCGAGACGAGAAGGCTCAGGGCTGCGCCCATCGTGTGTCCTTTCGTATGGTGACGTTGATGCGGACGGCGGCGCCGCCGGCCTGTCCGAGGGTCGGGTGGGTCACGTGGAACCAGCCACCGTGGATCCACGCCGGAGCCACGTGGCTGCGCAGACGACATCCATCGCGCCCGCTTGATTCTGCTCAGGATTCATCCGCGCGCCTTCGCGCGTTCGCGGGTTCGATTCCCGCCGCCTCCACCATCTCACTTTTCCGTACCTCGTTTGATTACGCGCACTTGCGACGCTGCCTTCGGAGCCTCCGGAGCCACGCCAGAGCCGGAGTCACGTCGGAGCCACAAAGCCTCCACCACGGCCTGATCGGCGAGCCGCGCGTACCGGCGGGTCGATCGCGGATCCTTGTGGCCCAGGATCGCTTGCAGCACGCGCTCGGGAACGCCCTGGCGCAGCAGGTCGGTCGCGCGGCTGTGCTTCGTCCCTTCGTAGAGCGATGCGCGCACGCCTGCCGCGCGGCACGCCTTCGCCCACGTCATCCGCAGGCTCGTCGGATTCCAGCCGCGGGTCGATCGGATGCCTCTGCCGAAGTACGGGATCGAGAACAGCGGCGCTGCCCCCTTCAGCGGGTCGAGCTCGACGTGCTCGGCGATCCAGTCGGCCAGATCGCTCGGCACCGGCAGCCGCTTCACCTGGCCGTTCTTCGTGCGGGTCACGGTCAGCCAGCCGGGCTCGCCGGGCGAGTAGTCCTGCGCGCGGAGCCGCTGCGCCTCGCTCGGGCGCAGGCCGAGCAGCGCGAGCGCCATGAAGATTCCGCGGGCGCCGACGGGGATCTGCTCGAGCACTCGAGCCTGCGCCGCTGGCGCGAGGATCCGCGGCGCGTGCTCGGCGACCTTCGGCCACGGGATCACCGGCACGCGGGGTATCTCCTCAAGCTTTCGCAGCCAGCCGAGGAAGGCGCTCATCGCGGAGACGACGTTGTGCCGCGTCTTCGCCGAGAGCCCGCGCTGCTCGAGCCACGCGCACCACTCCTCGAGTCCCGCGTAGTCGATCTCGAGCACGCTGCGCCGGCCCCAGTAGCCGGCGAGGTGCGCGTGCTTCCCTCCCTTCGCGCACCAGCGGCGCAGCTCGTCGACGTACTCCTTGCTGCGCTCGCCGGCCGCCTGGAGCTCGCTCATGCGCTTCAGCCAGCGCGCCAGCCACACGTCCACCCGGTGCGCGGCCGATGTGGTCGGCATCCAGGCGTCGACGGCCTGAGCCTTGGGCTTGCCCTCCGCGATTACCGAGCGGATGGCGTTGAGGACGTGCTCGGCGTCGCGGCGCCGCTCGAATTTCGCGCCCTTGCTGCTGTAGACGCGGCCGAACCTGCCGCAGTCGACGTACCAGCGGCCGTCGCGGCGCTGGCGGACGTGCCCGAAGTCCTCGCTCACGGACCAGTCGATACCACGGACAGGGGCGGCCCGGGAAGAGTGGAGGGCCGCAGCCGTCACGCCGCCTCCTCCCCCATCGCCCGCCGGTACAGCCTCCGCACCCGCTGCTCCGTCCGCGCGAGCACGAGCCCGTTCTTCCCGATCTGGAGCGCGAGCGACTTGTACCCGAGCTGCCGCGCGACCTCGCCGCGCGTGAAGTACTCCGTCACCAGCTCGCGCAGCATGCGGTTGGTCTCGCCTGCCGGGACGAGCGCGCCGTCGGAAACCTCCGCGGCCGTCACCGCGAGGATGCGATCCGCGACCGCCTTTCGGATGCGCCGGCGCTTGCCGTTGCGGATCTTCTGGATCGTCGTCAGGCCGATATCCGTCACCGCCGCCACGGCCCGGAACCCGACGCCTCGCCGCGAGAGCTTCCGCATGTGACGGCGCGCGGGAGCCGCATCGACGAGGCCGTTCCACACCAGCGAGCCGCGGCAATCGAAGCAGACGGCGAGGCTGCCGGCGCGCAGCTTCCGGCCGCGCTTGCAGGGAGCACCGTTCACGCCGGGGCAGAGCGTGCCGGGAATCGCCGGGCCAAGCTCTCGCGCGGCGGCTCGCCCACGAGCAATCCGAGCGCGCACGGTCGCGGCATGTCCGGCGCGGCAATCGGTACAGCGGCAGCCGTGTACGTAGCGAGCATGCGTGCCGTGGGGCGCGGGATGCTTGTGGCCGGGCAGGATCACCCCTGAAACCTCTCCTCTCGACTCGCCTCGACCGCATGCACCCCGCACGGCCTCCGCTCTCCGCAGCGGTGGTGCGGGCAGATCGACCCCGGCTTGCGCCCCGGCCGCCAGCGGAGCGAGTCCCTTCCGGTCGACACGGCGTAGACGCGCTTCGCTCTCTCGAGCTCGGGCAGGCGGCGCGCGAGCGTGTGGTAGAACGACTCGCGGTTCTCTCCGGGCGGATGGCAGGCCGAGAGCTCGCGCGTGGTGGCGCCGGGGTGTCGCGCGACGAGCGCCGCGGCGACCTCGCGCTGGATCTTCGCTTCGCCCGACGCTTCGACGCGCTCGGCGGCGGCGTGAGACGACGCGGGGTCGGCGGTGCGCGCGCGGGCGAAGAGGTCGGTCTGCTGCGTATCGGATGCGGCCTTCATTCGCACGACACCCGCGCGTCGGCAGCGCTACCCTCGACGTACTCGCGCCACGGCACCCAGGCGCCCTCGTGATAGAAGCCCCACGGCCGCACCGCGCGCAGCGTGATGACGAGCGTCCAGCAGACCCGCGAGCGCAGGCGCAGGCGGTGAACGTGCTCTGCCGGGAACGTGCGGATCCACGGAGCTCGGTAGACGCGCTCGCCCTGCGGCGTCTCCTCGATGTACGAGCCCCAGAGCCCGATCGAGATGAACCGCTTCGGGTGGTCGTGCAGATCGCGCGACCAGTCGTCGGCGACGAACTTGTGCACGTAGACGCGCAGCCGATCGCCGCCGGAGTGCTCGGGCGGCTCGCCGAGCTCGCGCTCGTCGACCGTCGGCTCCGCGTTCCGCGGCCACTTGAAGACGTGCCAGCGGAACATGTAGGTCGGGCAACGCTCGCCGCCGTTGATCTCTTCGGGCGCGCCGAAGCCCCGCGTCAGCAGGCGTTCGATGATGCTCACGACGGGAACTCCTGCACGCGCAGATCGGGCGGCCACTGCTCGGGATCGTCCCCCTTCCCGCCGCGCTCGCGGTTGTGCGTCCAGTCGCTCGCGCTCATGGTTGGCTTCGATCCAAGCTGCTTGCAGAACGCGGGGACGCCGGCCGCGTGGCACTGCGCGAGGATGCTGCGGATCCAATCGACGCGGCACTCGCGCGCGCCGGGCCCGCTCTCGCCGCCGACGATCACCCAATGCAGCAGCCCTCGCGGAGTCTCGCAGCAGCCGCGCCCGTCGTGGTCAGCGTTGAACGCATGAACCCACGGCGTCAGGTCGAGCCCGCCGAGCAGCGGCTCGGCCGAGATGAACCGCACCGCGGCCGGCGTCTGCAACAGCAGCGGGATCCGCTCGTCGGCGCGCTCCTGATCCTCGACGGAGACGCCGAGCCAAACCGAATCGAGAATCACGCGCGTCGGCGGGCCGGACGGCCGCTCCCCGGCAGGCGTCGACCACTGCCTACCACTCGCGATGTTCCTGATCTGGGTATCCGAGACTGCAAAGTCACTAGCGACGGATGCCGCCGGTTCTCCGGAGGCGCATCGGGAGCGAATCTTCGCGACGTCGGCAGCAGTCAGCTTCGCATACGCGCGCCCGCGCCCGTGGCTGATCCGGTCTCGCCAGTTGCTCTCCTGCGTTCCCCAGTAGAGATTCGAGAGGCGATTGTCGCCTGGGTCTCCGTTGCGATGGCACGCCTGCTCGCCAGCGCGCGCAGGTCGGGCGAACGCCTCCAGCACGAGGCGGTGCACGAGCTCGCGCTCGCCGCTCTTGGGTGAGCTGTCGCGGTGCATCGTGACGCGCCGGTGCCCCTGCTCGCCGACGTCGAACGAGAGCCCACTGCTCGTATCTGCGCGCTTCCCCAGAACCTGGCCGTGCGTGGTCACGGAGTAGCCTGGATAGCCGGGCACCGGGAGCACGGAGTGGGGCTCTGTGATCTCTCCGGCGTACCAGCGGACGACCCAGGAGCGCATTCTCTCCGGTCGCTTCGTCAGAATCTGGTAGGTATGCCAGGACGCAGCACCCATGATCTGCCAGACGCGCGCGATGAACTCGTCCGGCACGTCGTCGTGGAACAAGTCGGCCATCGAATTGACGAAGATCTTGAGCGGCTTCCGCTTGCTCAGCGGCCAGTCGAGCAGCTCGGGCACGAGCCGAACCTTGCCGGTCCAGCGCGGGCCGTGCGCCGTCATACGCGTGAGGCCTTCATAGGGCCCGCCCGGTCCGGAGAAGCGGTGCGCCATTCGCTCGGCGTAACAGCCGCCGCCGTCGGCGCCGCCACAGCCAGGTGATACGCGGGCGCAGCCGCGAACCGGGTTCCAGGTCGCATCTGTCCACTCGATCGAGCTGGTGCTGCTCACAGGCCAGCCTCCAGGCGATCGATCGGGTGCTGATTCGCGCGCTTCCAGAAGCCGTGCTCGTCACCACGCATCAGCATCAGGTGGGCGATCACGTCGTCGCTGGGCACCATCCCGCCCGCGAACGTGTGGCCGTAGTACGCGAGCGGATGCAGGCAGAGCGCGACTGAGGGTCGGAAGTTCCCGCCGCTCGTGCGCAGCAGCACCAGCGTCGGGCGGCAGCGCCGGAAGAGATAGACGGCGCCGCTGCGCTTCGACGACTCCACGAACATTCCGAGCGTGGAATAGCGATCCATCTGCGGCTTCGAGATGAGCGTCTTCAGCGTCTCGACGGCTCGGGCTTCGGCGTCGAAGTCCCACGCCTTGATGCCAGCGTCGAGCGTCTGCTGCAGGAAGTAGAAACGGCGGAGCGGCTCGAGCTCGACGCCGAACGGAGGATCAGCGCACCAGTCGAGCTCGAGACTTCCGTCGGCGCGCTGGCGCTGGCAGATGATGATCCGCGCACGCCGCTTCGCGCACCACCAGCTCGTGCGCTCGACCCAGGCGAGATCGTCTTTCGAGCACACCCACTCAGACTCGGGCGAGTCCAGGCGCGCGCCTTCGAGGTGCGAGAAGTTGACGCCCTTCGCTACGCGGAGCTCATGCCCCTCGATCGGCATCGGGTAGCCGGCGATCTCGCCACGCTCGAGCGCGAGATTATGCAAGGTGTTGCGGATGCTTTCCCAGGTGAGCACCGATCAGCCTCCCGCCGACCGGCCGATGGCGACTGCGCGCGCGCCGCTGGCAGCGACCTTGCGCGGCCGCCCGCGCTTCTTCTTGACGGGCGTCCCGCCCTTGGCCGCCGGCTCCGGCGCGGCAGGCAGCGCGGAGACGATGTAGCTGCGCGTCTCCCGGTCGAAGCCGGTGGCGCGCGCGTAGCTGCCGTCTTCGGTCTCGACGAGCAGCGCGTAGCCCTCGCGCAGCATCTTCTCGACCAGGTGGCGGGCCTGCTCGATCTCTCCCTCGGGCGCGTCCGGGCGGAACGAGATCTTGAGATCACCGGCGCCCACGTTCAGGATCGCCAGCGTCCCGGGCTCGTCGCCAGATGCGCGTTCGCGGGCGTTCATGCTCCCCCCTTCGCAGGCATCACGGTCTTCAGCACCGGCCAGACGCCATCCATCTCGAAGCGGAATTCGATGCCGGCATGCACGCGCCTTCCGGGCTCGATCTCGTCGCCTTGATCGAGCGCCTCGGCCGCCGCGTCGAGCGCCGCGCTGCGCTCGGCAGCCTTCGCGGCGCGCAGCTCGCGCGCGATGCCCAGCTCTGCCTGGAGCTTGCGGATCCGCCTCTCCAGGTCGTCGACCCGAAGGTCTGCGCCGACCACCTCGCGCTGGAGGGCGTGTGCCAGCTCCAGGTGCGGCGCGTCGTCCGGACGCGGGCCGATCGACGCGCGGAGCGCCGCCTGTCGTTCCTCCAGCTGGGTGCGGGCGTCGTGCTGCGCGACGGCCCGCTCGTACTCGCGCCCACCCTCCGAGACGGCTGCGCGCGCGACCTCGATCGGCGTGTCGACGAGCGCCTGCGCGCCGCCGATCTCCGCGAGGATCGACGCCATGCGCCCGCTCGCCGCCTCGCGCCGCGCCTTCGCCCCTTCGATCGCCTGCTCGCTCTCGCGGGCCAGCGCGTGCATGCGGCCGCGCGCCTTCTCGGAGGCGACCATCAGGTCGTCGATCGCCTCGGCGCGCACCTCGTCAGCGACCCACTTCGCGACCGCCGCATCGCCACCGCACAGCAGCGCCACAGCGTCGTCGTCGACCGCGAGCCCGAGCAGCTCGACCAGGGCGCGCAGGCGCGCGCGTGCCGCGGCGTCCGAGTCCTTGATCTGCGGGTCGATCAGCGTCGAAAGCGGCGAGACGTCGGCCAGCGACAGCTCGGCGTGGCCGGTGGCGCGCACCACCTTGCCGACGCGGAGCGTCACCCCCGGGCCGCGCACCTCGCCGAACTGCGCGCCATCCCGGCGCTCCAGCTCGATGTCGGCGCCCTGCGCGCGCGAGATCGCACGGAATGCCGACGTCTTCCCGGCGCCATTGCGGCCGCGCAGCACGCTGACGCCGGGCTTGAGGATCAGGTCGGCGCGCTCGATGCCGCCGACGTTCTCGATCTCGTATCGAAGGGCCTCGCTCACGATGCCTCCTGCTGCGCCGCCGGATCGGCGGCTCCGTTCGTCTTCGGGGTGACGTCCTTGACCTCCGGCTCCGGCAGGTCGAAGTCGAGCCCCTGCGAGATCCCTTGGTCCGCCGCGTCGTCGAGCGCCATCGCGGTCTGAAGCTCCGCGGAGAGCGGCGCGATCTTGAAGAGCCGCCGCATGACGGTCTTCTTTGCCATCTCGGCGTAGTCCGTCTTCCACGGCCCGCTCTCGCCCGCCCGCGAGCGCTTGCGGATCGCCTCGACCTCCGCGCGCGTCATCACGTCCCAGAGCCGCCCGCCATTCGACGTGCGCACGATCGCGTAGACGTGCGTCAGCTTCGCCGGGTCGGTGGTCCCGCCGGGCTGGTGCTTGATCTCGTCGGTGCCGAAGTCGTAGGCGAACACATCGCCCTCGAACACCGCACGCGCCGCGATGGACGCGATCTGCGACGAGCGCCACGCGAGCTGCGCCATCCCGCGGTAGCCGAGGATGAACGTCGCTTCCTTGCCGTAGGGGATCAGCCAGCACTGGCCGAGCGTGCCGGGCTCGAGCCCGAGCTGCGCGCACTGCATGATCGCGCCGAGCAGCGACTCGCGCGTGCATTCGAGCAGCTTCGGCGTCTGCCGCAGCTGGGTCAGCGCGATGCGCGCGAGCCGCTCGGCCGTGATGTGCTTCGGCAGCGCCATCTTGATCTGCGCGAGCATCTGCGGCGACTGGAGCACGTCGACCACGCTCATCGTCGCCTTCTTCGCGGGAACCATCTCGGACATGGGGGTCTCCTCTACTTCGCGCTGCGCCGCAGCACCCGAAACTCGGTCGCCTTGACCGAGAACGCCGCGCGCCGCTGGAGCTTGTGGGTGTAGGTGACGCCGTTGGCGAGCATGCCGATCGACGCCTCGCCGAGCGCGAGCTTGATCTCGTTGTCGATCCCGGCCTTGCGCGTCTCCAGGGCCTTGACCTGCGCGGCCAGCTCGACGCGCTCGTGGTCGAGCTCGATCAGCGAGCCGGGCAGCGCGATCACCGCGCCGCTGTCCTTCGGGTAGAGCGCCTTGAGCGCGCGCGCCGTCGCCTCGCTCGCGTCGGCTCCGACCGGCTCGCGAGCCTCGACGCGGCGCCAGAACTCTGCCTCGGCCGGCAGCAGCACGTCGTCGATGAAGCGGTCGTCGCGCTCGACGTCCGCCCACAGGAGCTTGCAGCCGCCGATCAGGACGGCGACGCTCGCCCAACCCCAGCCGGTGACGCTGAGCTGGTGCTGTACCTGCACGAAGACGTGCTCGGGCACGCCCTCGGTCCAGTCGCCCGCGCGCCAGCCCGTCGCCTTGATCTCCAGGTCGCCGGGCCCCTCGTGCTTCTCCGCGAACTGCACCGCGTCGAGCGTCGCGAGCTGGAACGGATTCGCGCGGCTGCGCAGCAGCTCGCCCGCGCGCTCGGCCTTGCGGCCCGTCTCCGCGGCGAACTCCTGCACGATCAGCGGCTCGAGGATCGAGCCCCACTTCATCGCCTCGCTCTGCTCGCGGTCTTCAGCGAGCCCGAGCTTGTCGGCATACACCGAGAGCGGGGACGCGAACGGCGAGACGCCGAGGATGCCGGGGGCGTCGCTCGACCCGATGCCGGAGAGGCGCGCCGCAAGCCACGGCTCGCGCGCGGTGGAGCTGCAAATCCGCTCGAAGGCTTCCATCATCACGCTCTCCTCTGAACTCGGGGCGCCGGCGTCCGCTTCTCAGAATTGCCGGCTCGCCCCAGTTGACTCACGACGCCACCCGCAGGCGACGCTTGGATGCGTCGCGATCGTCCATGCGGTACTCGCGCAGCAGCTCGATCAGCGTCGCGTTCTGGCGTTCCAGCGCCGCGATCCGCGCATCCTTCTGCGCGATCACCTGCGAGAGCTGCTCGGAAGTGAACGCAAGCCGCTCCTCTCGGAAGCCGCCGCGCAGCCAGACGGTCGGGGCGGTGCGGCTCACGGCTTCGCCTCGTCGGGAGCGGCCAGGATGCGGGCGAGGTCGCTCTTGAGTCTGGCGCTGTCCTTGTCACCGAGCAGCGCAATCCTGCCGGCGATTTGCCACTCGTTGATGATCTTGAACAGCACTTCGAGCTTCGTGGGTCGCATCGCCTTGCGGCGCGCGCGCACCGGGACGCAAACGGCGCAGATGCACTCCGTCGGTTGCTGAATCCACGTCAGGAGCGGGTCATGAAGGTGCTGCGCGAAGACCTTCTCCGCGCCATCCATCACCGCCTTATCGAGTTCGGCCTGCGCCTCGCTCACAGCGCCGCTCCCTCCGCCGTCTCGCCTCCAGCCGCCTGCTCGCACTCGACCGGGCCGCACACGCCGGTCTCGGAGTCGCACGAGAAGCACATCCGCAGGCTCTCGCCCGGCGCGAGCACGGCGATGGGCTCGGCCATCTCGCGCTTCTGGCACGCGCCGAGCGCGACGCCGTAGGACAGGCCGATGGCGACGAATCCGAGCAGCACGAGCAGCGTGCGGCCGACACCGCGCCAGTCCAGGACTGCGATCCAGCGAAGCGCGCGCCTCACAGCGGACGCTCCCAGCCGCTCGCCTCGTAGTCCGCGCGCGCGAGCCGCTTGCGCTCGGCCAGCTCGGCCGCGTCTTCCCGGTCCGCCTCGCGCTGCTGCGCCTCGTTGCACGGGTCGCAGATTCCGTGCGAGACGAGCCCCACAGCGAGCGACTCGCCGAACCGGCACGGCTCGGCCTGCTCGACGCTCGCCGCGCCGCACAGCGAGCACACGCGGACCTTGAACCCGATGCCCTTCTCGCGAAGCGTGCGGATCGCGTCCTCGTTCCAGCGATCGGCCCGCTGCGCATCGTCGCGCTGCGCGAGCTCGATCTCCTGCTCCGGCGTCCGGTTCGCGTAGAAGAGCTGGTAGTCGCGCGCGGCTCGGTCGAGGGTTTCGCTCACCGGCCCGCGTCCTCGTCGACGCTCGCGATGCGAACGTCGCAGTGCGGGCACAGGCCATGCTCGTCGGCCGGGACGTGGCAGTCGCCGCAGAGCGGGTCGGAGGTGTTCTCGGTGGCGGTCGTGATCGCGTTCATGGTGGGCGCTCCTCTGTTAGTCGTGGCTGCCCCAGCACCGCCGGCCGTGCGTGGGGCAGAGGGTCGAGATCCGGCAGTAACAGCCGGCGATGCGGGCGTCGCCGCAGCAGGCGGTCGCGCCGGCGTGCGCGCTCCACTGGAGCCGGCGCCACGTCTCGGCGTCGTGTCCTTCTGGCGCGCGCGGGCGGCGCGAGTCACGCTCGCGGGCGTCGCGCGCGTCGCCGCACGCGGGACAGATCCTCGTGTCGCTCATGTACGGCGGCAGGAAGCGCGCGCCGCACTCGACGCAGGTTCGGCTCTGCTTCTCGATGCGCGCAGCGTCGAGCCGCGCGATCACCGCCTCGCGCGCCTCGCGCGTGCCGCGGCCGTCGCAGCACGAAGCGCCGCGGCCGGCGCACATCACGCAGCGCTCGGCGGGGGCGGGAACTTCGGGAGCGGTGAGGGCGGTCGCCATGTGGCCTCCGATCGAACGGAGGCCAGTATGCGTTAACGCATTGAGACTGTCAACGGGGGATTATGCGATTTCGCACACGCCCCGGCGGCTAGTCGATTTCCTCAAACTCGGCGGCCATTTGCGCGCGGAGTTTCGTGATCGAAGCGGTCTTCTTCTCCTGGTGCTTCGACAGCAGGTTCGCGACGTCGATCGCCGACTCGGCGGCGCCGCGGTTGATGATCAGGCGCGCCACGTCCGACACGAGGTCGATGTACCCGAGCTTGCGTTGCTGTCGGAGATTCACGAGGAGGCGCTGGCTCCTCACGCGGTCGCCGTCCATGATCTCTTCGAGCTCGAGCAGGTAGTTGTCGTCGAGCCCGGACGCCACGTTCGACTTGCTGCGGTCGACCGTCTCGGAGTCGATCTCCCGCATCACCTTCCAGACCGGGAGCCCGCGCCAGCGCGCCAGGTGCTGGAGGTCCCGCAGCGAGACGTGCAGCGGCTCCTTCCCGCGCAGCCAGCGGTTGATCCGGCTCTGATGCTTGCCGAGCGCTCGCGCGATCTTCGCCTCGCGTCCCTTCTCGGCCGGGAAGTGTTTGTCTAGGTATTTCCGGAACTTGGCTTCTAGCATTGCCGCCTTCAATCGTATGCCTTACGGCATTCAGCGGCGAGGCCGCGCGAAAACGCACAGCGAGGCCGTTGACGAGTCCATGCGATATCGCATAGACTCGCCGGCGATGACGCTGGATCGTCTTTTGAAAGAGCCGGACTGGACCGAGGAGCGCCTCGCGGCGGCGGTTGGCGTCGATCAGTCAACGGTCAACCGCCTGCGGCGAAGGCAGCGCAGGGCGGGGCTCGGCCTCGCGCTCCGCATCGAGGCGGCGACGGGCGGGCTGGTTCGCGCCGAGGACCTCCCCATGTCGAAGGAGGCGCGACGCGACCTCGCGCAGGTCCGCGAGCGACTGGCGGACGCGAAGATCGCCGACGGCAGCGGAGCCGCCGCATGAACCTCGCCGCTCACGTTCCCGGCTTCGGCGACCGGCAGTGCGGACAGATCGAGGCCCGCAGGTCGACACGGCCGAAGCACTTCGGGCAGGTGCCGTACCCCTCCGGATACTCGTCGAGTCGCGGCAGCGCGAGCACCAGCACGAGCGCGAGCACGCTGAACGCGAGTCCGAGCAGCAGCCAGCCGAACGCACTGCGACCTCGCTCGCGAGCGATCACGCCCGTGACGATCGCGATCGACACCCAGCCGCCGAGGATCACCAGAGCGACGAGAACGACTTCCAAGGCTCTCCTCCCGCGCCGGCCTCGCGGCCTGCTTCGTGGTCACCTCCCGGCAGGATGCGGGGCCGGCCGGGAGCTTTTCAAGAGCGTTCGCCACGACGCTTTTCTGTATCCGAGGCGCTTCCTGGGAAGCGCTGGGAATGGCCCCCAGCTCGCCCCAGGAGCCGCATGACGAGGCGGGATTCCATCGCGCGGCGGGCCTTTGCGGCAGCCGCCGAGGGGAAGCAGATGGCGATCGCGATCGAGGCGTTCCCGGCGAACGAGCCGTACACCGCGGCGAAGAAGCTGAGCCGGATCCTCGACGGAGGGGATGGTGGCGATCTCTCGCCGACCTGGCCCGTGCTCGACGAGATCCTTGCGAACGACCCCGACACGGTGCTGCGCATCATCAGCGAGGCGCTTGGATTCGAGCCGCCGCGCCGGCGCGCCCTCGACCCCGAGAAGGTCTACGCCGAACTCGTCGAGCAGGTGGGTGAGATGCAACGGACGCTGCGCTGGGTCGGCGAAGAACAGAAGCGCCAGCGCCAGCTCGCGAAGGTCGAGCGCGACGCAGGTGCGACGACGAGGAAGCGCGCATGAACACCGCCGACCTGCGCCACCTGAAGCGCCGCTACAAGCGCGCCGTCGTCAACCTGGCGCGGGTGAGACGCCAGGACCGCGGCGACCAAGAGATCGCGCGAGCCGTGCGCCAGGTGGAGTCGATTGAGCGCGAGATTCGCGGCGTGGGCAAGCCGGGTGCGAAGGCTGCGCCGGCGGTGGAGACGATCATCGATCCGCGCTTCTGAGGCGCGGCGTTCGGATTGCGGCTGCTCGCTGGGGGGTGAGGGTGGCGACTCGCAAGGGGATCGGGAACGCGAAGCGTTTCCGAATCTTCGAGCGCGACGGGTTCCGGTGTCAGTACTGCGGGCGCACGCCGCCGGCAGTCATCCTTCAGATCGACCACGTCCTTCCAGTGTCGAAGGGCGGCCAGAACAACGAAGAGAACCTGTGGACGTCGTGCCTTGCGTGCAACGCGGGTAAACGAGATCGTGTCATCGAGCCCCGCGCGGTGCCGCGCGACTACGCGTCGATGTCGGAAGACGCCGCGCAGAGGGCCGAACAGCTCGCGGCATATCGCGCCAACGTCCAGCGCCTTCGCGCAGAGATCGACGCTGCAATCGACGACGTGGGCCGGCGGTTCTGGGGGGGCGACTCAACGTGGAATCCGAACGACGAGTGGGGTGGTCGCTGCCGAAGGCAGACGGAGAAATTCATCGAGCTGCTCGGACTCGAGGAAGTGGTGATCGCCAGTGAGATCGCCTTCGCCAAGTGCAGCTACCCGAGCCAGCGATGGAAGTATTTCTGCGGTGTCTGTTGGACGCGTGCCACCGAGCTCGGATTACGCGGGCAGCCGGAGCGGGTGGAAAAGGCATGAAGCGCGGGACGCCCGACCACCCGAAGATGCATGCGCTCGCGGCCGAGCTGAATCTCGATCGCTGGGGCGCCGTCGGGATCGTAGAAAGCGTCATCCACTTCGCCGCGAGCTACTCGCACGCTGGAGACATCGGACGATTCTCGGATGCCGCGATCGCCAGAGCAGTGGGCTGGGCAGGCGATGCGGAGCGCCTGATTTCAGCGCTCATCTCGTCTGGATGGCTTGACCGCTGCGCGTGTCACCGGCTCCGTGTCCATGACTGGCCCGATCATGCAGATCAGACAGTGAGCCGCGTTCTCGCCAAACAAAAGCGAGTGTTTCTCGATTGTTACGATGATGCTAGCTGCGTGCTAGCACGCGACGAGCACAAAACTAGTCAGCCTTCGCCTTCGCCTTCGCCTTCGCCTTCGCCTTCGCCGCCGGCTGCGCCGGCCAGCGAGCAAGTCGCCAGGCCCGAGAGTCCCGCCAAGACCCACGGACCCCTGACCGATCGCGAGTGGTCCGACCTTCGCGCGTGGGCCGAAGAGGCCGCCGCCGCCGGCAAGATCACCGACCGCGCGCGCGACCCCGCGTGGCTGCTCGACCAGGCCGAGCGATGCGGCGACTGGCATCGCAGCAAGGGCAAGCACGTCAAGTCGTGGCTCGCCGCGGTGCGGAACTGGATCCGCAAGGCCGGCGAGATGCAAGCCGCGACGCCAGCGAAAGCCGGTGGCGGCGTGCTCGCTGAGTTCGTCGCACGAGGAGCACGGGGGGCACGCGGATGGAGCGGTTGAGCGTTTCGATCGGAGACTTCTTCGCCGAGTCGGGCGAATCCGGCTGGCACCGGCCCGAGCACGAAGCGCGCAGGCGGGCCGCACTCGCGGCGCTGTTCGCCTCGCTTCCGAGCCGGCGGATGGAAGAGGGCGAGCGCGCGCTTCAGCTCGAGACCTACGCCGGGCAGCTCGACGACCTGCCGCCGGAGGCGCTGGAGGCCGCGATCCGCAAGCTGCTGCGCGGCCCCGATTCGCCGTGGCTCCCGAGCATCGGTCAGCTCCGGCACGCCGCTGCGCGCGAGATCCGTGCGCTGCGCTACCGCGTGACCGGCGCGAGCACGTCGAACGACTACGACCCAGAGCGCGGCGTGGTGTTCGATCCCGACGCGGAGATCCGCTGGGCGCGTCGCAACGCCGCGGCGCTGATCGCTGGCATGCCGTTCCCGCAGCTGCGCTCTGGAGCTCACCGCGGTCAGCTCGACATCGAGCGGCGCTACCCCACCGCGCTGCCGATGCTGACGGAGGGGGACTGATGGGCTGCGAAATCAACCGCCAGCGAGATCACGTAACCTTCGCGTGTCGCCGCCGCGCGAGCCGTGTGCCGAAGTGCTCGCACCCCGGCTGCACGACGCGCTCAACTCGGCTGTGCGACTTCCCGACGCCGACCGGATCGTGCGATGCGCCGCTGTGCGCCGAGCACTCGCGGCGCGTGGCGCCGAACGTCGACCACTGCCTCGACCATCTGCGGCTGGTGAAGAGCGTCACCAGCGGGAGGCCAGCATGACGGTGTCGCAGGAGATCCTCGAAGAAGTCGAGCGCGCGCAGGAGCGTCCGATGCCGGTGATCCTGGAAATCTGCGACGGCGAGCTGCGGCGGTTCGGGGAGGCGAAGCCGGAGCCCGAGCCGCTGTCGCTGCTCGCGGAATTGTGGGGGCTGTTCCGTGGATGACGTGGTGAGCGCTTGAAGCCGTACTACGACGAGGATGGGGTCACGATCTACCACGGGGACTGCCGGGACATTCTCCAGGTGTTTGGTGACGGCTCCGTTGATTTCATCTTCACAGATCCTCCATACGGCCACAACAACAACAACGGGGACCTGGCGCATCGTCGGGAAGAAGCCCTGGGTCTAGTCAAGCGTGGGTTGGTGGTAGCTGGAGAAGCGCGGCCGATTGCGAACGATGGTCCTGAGGCGAACTACCTCGTTCGCTGGTTCTACGGAGAAACCGCTCGCCTCCTAGCGCGCGGCGGCTGCTGCTGCTGCTGCTGCGGCGGCGGCGGCGGTCCAGATCCTCAATTCGCACGCTGGTCGCTTTGGCTCGACGAGGCGCTTGGATTCAAACACGCCGTCGTGTGGGATAAGGGCGGGCTTGGGATGGGCTGGCACTATCGACGGAATTACGAGCTGGTGCTGGTAGGTATGAAGCCTGGCGGGCCGTGTAAGTGGAACGGCGGTCTCACGACCTCGAACGTCATCAGGCTTTCCGGCATAAGGCCCACAGCCAGCGATCACCCTACGCCAAAGCCAGTCGCGCTATGCGCTCACTTCATTCGTCTACACAGCGATCGAGGAGACATCGTGCTCGATCCATTCGCTGGTGCCGGCCCCACCCTCGTCGCCGCAAAGCAGCTCGGCCGCCGCGCCATCGGAATCGAGCTCGATGAGCGTTACTGCGAGATCGCCGCCAAGCGACTCGCGCAGACGGTGATGCGCTTCGACGAGCCGACACCGAAAAGCGAACAGCAGTCGAGGCTATTCGATGAGTGACGACAAGCCCGCGCCGCTCGCCCCCGCGAATCACCGCCTGCCGATGCAGCTCGGCCCGCAGGACGCGCAGCTAGTGTCCCTGCGCCGCGAGACGAACGACAAGTGGAACGCAGCGCTCGACGATCTCGCCGACCAGGCGCGGCTTGGCCGCAACCCGCTCGCGGCGCACGACCTGAACGAGCACCTGCGCGACGAGTGCGCTGGGGTCGAGATGCTCGACGGCGCGCTGGTCGGAAGGAACCCGGAGGCGGCATGACGGGGCGTAGCTCAAGGGCTCGAGCCGCTGCTTTGGGGGCAGCAGATGCGGGTTCGATTCCCGCCGCCCCGACGCCGCTGCATGTCGTGGTGCCTGGCCCGCCGTGCGCGCAGGGGCGTGGTCGCGCGGTCCGCATGCCGTTCGGGATTCGCGTGATCGACCCGGCGAAGTCGCGCTCGTGGAAGGGCGCCGCGCAGATCCACATGCAGCAGGCGATGCGAGGTGGTGCGCCGCTCGCGGGCCCGCTCTCGGTGACGATCCTCGCGGTGTTCGCGTGCCCCACGACGGACCATCGCAAGCGCGATCCGCGCGGGCAGCGCTGGCACGCGAAGGCCGGCGGTGATGCCGACAACATCGGGAAAGCGTGCCTCGACGCGGCGACTGGTGTGCTCTGGATCGACGACCGGCAGGTGTCTCGGCTTGTGGTCGAGAAGATCATCGGCGCGCAGGGTGAGGCGCCGCGCGTCGAGATCTTCGTCAGCGAACTCGCGGAGCGCGCATGACGATCGAGCTCGCACCGCTGCTCAACTACCAGCGCCCGCTCGGCGTCCACGAGCTCGCCGACCGCGCCGGGCTCGCCGTTTACCCGTGCCCGTATCTGCGCGCGACGCTCACGGTGCGCGCCTGCAACGACAACCGCGAGCGCGTGAAGAGCGAGATCGCCGCGCGTGTTGACCTCGCAGAGTCGAGCGTCGAAGCCTGCCACGGCTGCCCGGGTGTCGTGGCGCTCGCGCACGGGAAGCAGCGCAAGGGTGCGAGCGCGCAGAGCGAGCTCGTCACTGCGGTCGAGGCCGCCGTGATGCTCGGGTGGAGCGTCGCATCGAACGGCTCGATGCGGCTGCACGAGGCCGGGATCGAGCCGGTGAGCACTGAGGCGTGGAAGACGCCCTACGGCAGCGGACGTCGGCACCTGTACGCGCGAGCCGACATCGAGCGCGAGATCGCGCGGCGCGCGGCCGCCAAGGTGAGGCGCGAGCAGATGGCGCACGAGCCGTCCGAGCAACGGAAGGCGAAGGCGCAGGCGAGGGCGGACGCGGTGGTACGCACTGGTGCGGAGGCGCTCGCTGTGATCGGTATCGTGCCGCGTGGTTCGGGTTCGACGCACGAAAGTGACGGTAGCGCGGCTACTATGAAGGCGAGAATCGCATGAGCTTCGAGGTCTACTGGTGCCCGCCGTACTCGCTGCGCTTGAGCGAGGAATCGTGCGCGAAGTTCAATGCGCTCGCGGTGGAGGCCGCGAAGCATCCGCGGCGCGAGGGATCGACGCAGGTCTTGCTCTCGAAGCGCTCGTGCATCGACTGCGTTGGCGTGCGTGCGCTGGCGAAGATGTGGCGGCTCGAGCCCGAGGAGATCGAGGTCAAGCCGTCGCGGATCGTGCGGCAGTGGCGCGGCGATCCGAGACCGAAGCGGCAGCGCAAGACGGTGCCAGCGATGCACGCGCGCGCGCTGCGGGAGGGGCCATAGCGTGACCTGGCGTCCGATGACGGAAATCGAGCTGCGTGTGCTCGATCTGATTCGTAAGAATCCAGAGAAGACCGCCGCTGAGCTGCTTGCCTTGCAGCCGGAACACACTCTGATCGAACGAATTGACCTGTTGAATGCGGTTGGATTCCTGAGAGAGCGCCGGATGATCCTCGACGTTCGCGAGGTGGGCGATGCGGATTCTCGGTGGATCTATCACTCGGAGGTGCCGTGATGCAGTTCGACACAGCGGACGACCTGGCGCGCTTCTACTTCGATGCTCGAGAGCGCATCGGCGGGCTCAGAGCGCTGCCACTCCCGGTCGTGCTCGGCGTCCGCTGTGGAAAGTGCGGCGGCCCGCAGGCGAAGCGGCTCAACGCGAAGGGCGAGTGGATCCGCTGCTGCGCCGACTGTGACAAGCCGTGGGCGGAGGTGGCGATCGCGACGCCGACGTTCAAGGGCGGTGGGAAGGCGGACGCGTACACCAGCGCGCACCGCGTCGAGAACCAGCTCGCGGAGCAGTTCGCGCCGGTCGAGGCCCTGCGGCCGGTGTTCGATCGCATCCCGCACGGCCTGAGTCCGTGGCGCTGGCAGTACCAGCTCGACTGCTGGCGGATCTACCTGCATCCGCAGATCCCGAGCGTCGCGGAGGCCGCACGCATTGGGGCGTTCTTCGCGCGTGACGCACGATCGGCGCGCGAGTGGACGCCCGTGCTGGTCGGGCGTGCGATCGCTTCTGCACGCGAGACGGTGGAGCTGAGGGCGTCGCCGCCGAACGGGAGCTGGTTGATGGCGGCGGTGAATCTGCATCGTGAGGCGAGCGCTTGAACGAAGCGACGTACAGCGTCGACGACGTGGCGCGTTTTGCGGGCGTGCGCGCGCGTACCGTGCGGCGCTGGGCCGAGGCGAAGCCTCCCGTCCTGACCCCGAGCCGCGTCACGAGCGGCGGGCACCGACGCTACTCGCACCAGGATGTGCTCGAGGCGCAGATCCTCGGCGTGCTGAAGGCGCGCGGGATGTCGACGCGTGTTTCGAAGAACACAGCCGCTGAGCTGCTGCCGATCATCGATGCCGCGCTCGCGCGGCGGATTTCTGCGGCTCTGCCGATTGCCGGACAGAATGATGGCAAGATGTCCGTTTCGAGGGGGTAAGGCGGACAGAACAGGCCTATCTTGTCCGCTTTGAGATCTTGCATCCCCCCCTAGAAATCGGCAGATTTGACGAGGCTGCCGCGCGTTCGCCCGCAGCGTCTCCGCACAGCACGTAGACCCAAGGTGAGGTGATGGCCGGCCTCGTCTCGATCAAGCTCAACACCGCCGCCTTCGCCCAGCAGATCAAGCGTTTCGGTGATGTGGATGTGAAGCGCGTCCTGGCCAAGGGGCTCAACCGCACGGTGTTCGAGATGCGCGATGCCGAAACGGCGCATGTTGGCAAAGTGTTCGAGTTCGCCGGACCTTCGACGCGCTCGTTCCTGACGAAGAGCAGCGGCAGCGGCCAGGCATTTCGCTTCAGCCTCGCGAAGCCAGACCGGCTCGAGGCGTCGCTGCAGCCGGCACCCGGTACGGCTCGTCTGCTCGAGCCGCATGCGTTCGGCGACACGATCCGGGGCGGTGATGAGAAGCGTCTCACGATCGAAGGCCAGATTGCTACACCCGTTGCTGCGAAGCGCAGCGCACGTGGGCGCGTTGGCAAGCGGCGTGGGCGCGCGTTCGTGGCGGGGCGCGCCGTCCTACAGCGCGTCGGCAAGGGCGCTCGATCGACCGTAAAGGTGTTGTTCGCTCTCGTACCGCAGGCGAAGCTCGCGCCGCGGTTCGACTTCGAACGTGTGGCCCGAGACACCGCTCAGCGCGTGTTAGCGCAGAAGGTTCGCGAGGAGTTCGCGAAGATCAGGCTCTGATGGCGGGTCCTTACCGCAACAATCGCCAGCGGGGACGCGACGCGCGCGCGCTTCGGCTAGCGGCAGCACCCCATAAGGTGCTGGAAAATCTAGGGGTTTAGTGTCTACCCACCGAGACGATCTCGACCGTCTGTCGCTGAGCCAGTTGGCGCGCCTCACGGGCCGCGCGCCGGCGACGATTCGCGAGCGTCTTGAGGGGCTTGAGCCGATCGCGCAGGACGGCCGCACGCGGTGGTACGAGCCGCAGGCCGCGCTCGGCAGGATCTACGGCGGCAGCGGGAAAGACCTGACGAGCGAGCGCGCGCGACTCGCGTGCGAGCAGGCCGACAAGCTGGCGATGGAGAATGCCGAGACGCGCGGCGAGCTGGTGCCCGGCGCGCTCGTCGAGAGCTGGCTGGTGAAGCTGCTTTCCGGCGTGGTGGTGCGGCTGCGCGCGCTTGCGGCGAAGGCTGCACCGGAGGCGCATGGGGCGGCGAGCATTGCCGAGGTCGAAGCGATCATCCGGCGCCACCAGGACGAAGCGCTTGCGGAGCTCGCCGAAGCTCGATGGATCGCTCCTCTACGCACCGAACGAGCGGCTGCATCGGGCGACGATTCTCGCGCTAGGGACGCTGCGACCGCCTAGCCCGCTGACCGGGAATGCCTGGGCCGAGGAGCGGCGTCAGATTCCGGTGGGCACGAGCCCGGAGCCGGGGCGCTGGCGAAGCAGGCCGTACCAGCGGCAGGTGCTCGATGCGATCACGGATCCGGCGGTGGCCGGCGTGGTCTACATCGCATGCTCGCAGGGTGGCGGCAAGACAGAGATTTTGCTGAACGCCGCGGGCTACTACATCGACCACGAGCCGAGCCCGATCTTGGTGGTCGAGCCGAACGTGGAGATGGCCGAGGGGCTGTCGAAGGACCGGCTCGCACCGATGGTGCGCGGTACTCCGGCGCTCGCGGGGAAGATCGCAGAAGCGCGCTCGCGAGATTCAGGGAACACGATTCGGCACAAGGAGTTCCCGGGCGGGCACATCACGCTCGTCGGGTCGAACTCGGCCGCGGGGCTCGCGATGAGACCGATCCGCGTGCTGCTGTTCGACGAGGTGGACCGCTACGCGCCGAGCGCTGGGACGGAAGGAGACCCGATCACGCTCGCGCGTGCGCGCACGTCGGCGTTCTGGAACGCGCGCGAGGCGGCGGTCACCTCGCCCGGTTTGAAGGGCGGACGCTCGTGGGGCCTCTGGGAGCAGACGGACCAGAGCGAGTTTTTCGTCGCCTGCCCGGACTGCGGGGCGTCGCAGCATCTGCGCTGGGATCAGGTGCAGTGGGAGAAGGATGCCGAAGGTCGGCACCGGCCAGAGACGGCGCTCTATGTCTGCGAGCGCTGTGGTGTCACCTGGGACGACGCGAAGCGGTGGCGCGCGATACGCGACGGCGAGTACCGGCCGACGCGCGAGGCGGCGAAGCCGGGCTGGCGCGGATTCCGGCTGCCGGCGATGGCTGTGCTGGGTCGCAAGCTCGCGCCGATGGCGCAGCAATGGCTCGAGGCGCAGGGTAATCCCGAGCAGTTGAAGGCGTTCAAGAACACGGTCTTGGCCGAGTGGTGGTCGGAGCAGTTCGAGTCGCTCGACGAAACGGGCCTGCTGTCGCGCCGCGAGCAGCTGATCGAAGTCGGCGGGCGCCCCGAGGTGCCGGCGCCGGTGGCGCTGATCTCTGCGGGCGTCGACGTGCAGGATGCGCCGGCGCGGCTCGAGGTTTCGGTCTACGGCTGGGGCGCCTGCGAGGAGTCGTGGCTTCTCGAGCATCGGGTGATCCACGGGGATCCTTCGACGCTCGCGACGTGGGCTGCACTCGACGAGTACCTGCTGGCGCCGTGGCCGAGAGCGATCGGCGGTTTCGACTTCATCCGCGGAGCGTGCATCGACACGGGCGGCCACCACACGGCGGCGGCCTACGATTTTTGCGGCTCTCGCTTCCGGCGGCTGACGCCGGACGGCGGACAAGTGTTCGTGTTCGCTGTTAAGGGCTTTGCTGGCTCCGGCGACGTGTGGCCGCGTCAGGCGAGCAGGGTTACTACGAAGGTCCCGCTCTGGCCTCTGCGGGTGGATCCGGCGAAGGAACAGCTCTACGGGCGGCTTGCGATCGCGAAGCCGGGGCCTGGCTACGTGCATCTGCCGAACTCGGTCGATCACCGCTTCCTGGCGGGGCTCGTCTCCGAGAAGGTCGAGATGACGACGAACCGCAAGGGATTCCCCGTGCGGACGTGGAAGCTGAAGGCGGCGGGCGCGCGTAACGAGCCGCTCGACTGCGCGGTCTACGCCTACGCGGCTCTGTGTGGTCTTAGGGCGATGGGATTTGATCTAGAGGTCGAGGTCGCGAAGCTGCCGATGCGGCCGGTCTACGAGCCGCCGCGCCAAGCGGTTTCTGAAACGCCCGTTCCGGTCGCTCCCGCCGCGCGCATACGCCGCGAAGATTCCGGCGGTTGGATCGGGGATACGCGCGGATGGCTCGGGAGGTAGCCGATGGCGTTCAGCGCGAGCGACGTCGCGGCTCTCGAGGCGGCGATCAAGAGCGGCGTGCTGCGGGTGAGCTACGCGGACCGCACGGTCCAGTACCACTCGCTCGACGAGATGATGAAGCTCCTCTCGCTCATGCGGTCCGAGGTCGCGGCTGGGAGCTCGACGACGGAATCGTGCGGTCGCAGCACGGTGGGCTCGTTCTCGCGCGAGTAGCCGGGCGTGCCCGACTACGGCGCGACGCAGGACGGGTATCACGACTCGGCCGAGGCGCCGTGGCTCGGTAGCGGGCTCTGGATCGAGGGCGGTGTGTCGTTCCGGGTGCTCGGCGCCGCGGGGCCCGCCGGCCTCGTGTTCGACGTTGCGACCGGCTTCGAGTTCACGGCGCTCTCGCTGGCGCTCTCTGGCGAGCTCGCTGCGGTCGGTAGCGGGACGCTGCGCCTCTACATCGTGCCGGCGGCGAGCGCCGCGCTCTTCGGCGACGGGAACCTTCCGACGACGGCCGGGAAGACGCTCGTCGCATCGGCGGCCGTCGTCGAGACCGAGATCGTTCCGGTCGTGCTCACGATCAACGCGAGCGCGGTGAACGCGGTTGCCGCGCTCTCCGGGTGGGGCGGGCGCCTGGCGTTCGTGCTCGAGCTCGATGCGCTCGTCGCGGCAAGCCGCCAGTACGGCGCGAGCGAGGGGGCTGCCGGGCCGGTGCTCAGCGTGACGCTCGGGGCGCAGACGGAGGCAGCCGTGAACGAGTCGACGCAGACCTGGTTCGCTGGACGCTTCACGGAAGCCGCCTTCTCGCGTGGCTGACCTGAACTGGCTCGATCGCACGATCGGCTGGCTCTCTCCCGTGCGAGGCGCGCAGCGCGCGCAGGCGCGCGCGGTGATGCAGGCGATGCTCGCCTACGAGGGCGCGCGCCGCGGTCGCCGCACGGATGGCTGGTCGACGGGCGCGACGTCGGCAGACGCCGAGATCTCGGCCGATCAGGAACTGCTGCGCGATCGCGCCCGAGACCTGGTGCGGAACAACCCGCACGCCGCGAAGGGCCTCGCGGTGATCGTCTCGAACAAGATCGGCACGGGGATCCTGTGTCAGGCGGCGGGCCCGAACCGGCGGATCAATCGACGGATCGACGACTCGTGGAAGCGCTGGGCCGACGTCTGCGACGTGTCTCGGTGTCACGATCTCTACGGGATGCAGAGCCTCGCGGAGCGCACGCGCAGCGAGGCCGGCGAGTCGCTCGTCAGGCTCTATGCGACGGCCCCCGCGTTCGATGGGGACGTGCCGCTTCGGCTGCAGCTGCTCGAGCCGGACTTCATCGACAGCAGCCGGAACGAAGCGATCAGCGAGGACCACGAGATCCGGCAGGGGATCGAGTACCAGGGCGAGCGCCCGGTCGCCTACTGGCTGTTCGACTCGCACCCGGGCGACAGCTCGATCGTCGCGAGCATCCGGCGCGGCTACGCGAGCCGGCGGGTGCCTGCGTCTGAGGTGATCCACTACTTCAAGCCGCTGCGCGCTGGGCAGCGCCGCGGTGTGACCGACTTCGCGCCGGTGATGCTCCGGCTTCGCGCGCTCGACGACTACGACGACGCCGAGGTGATGCGCAAGAAGATCGCGGCGTGTCTCGCCGCGTGGGTGACGACGCCGCAGGGACTTCCCGGCGCGACGATCGGCCCGACGGCGCAGGGCACGGACGGCTCGCGCGAGGAGTCGTGGCGCCCGGGCATGGTCGGATACCTGAAGCCGGGCGAGTCGGTGACGGTCGCAGATCCGCGACCCTCGAGCGATTACTCGCCGTTCAACAGCGTGCAGCTTCACGCGGTTGCGGCGGGTCTCGGTGTTCCTTACGAGCTGCTGACCGGAGATCTGTCGCAGGTGACGTACACGAGTCACCGCGGCGGCCTGGTGCAGTTCCGCGGGATGGTCGAGGCCGACCAGTGGCAGCTCACGGTGCCGCAGCTCTGCCGGCCGATCTGGGAAGCGTTCGTCGGTGCGCTCGGCGTGCTCGACGGTTCCGTGAATCCGCGGACGCCAGCGGTCTATACACCGCCTCGTTTCGGTCTGCTCGATCCAGCGAAAGAGATCCCGGCGATGGTCGAGGCGATCCAGGCTGGGATCGACAGCTACCCGAACGCGCTTCGCCGCGAGGGCTACGACTGGCGCGAGAAGCTCGACGAGATCGAAGAGTTCAAGCGCGAGGTCGATGAGCGTGGCCTGACGCTCACGAGCGATGCGCGAACGCAGCAGAAGGTGGAGCCAGCGAAGCCCGCCAAGAAGCCGACGGAGGACGACGATGCCGAAGCAGCGTGACCTGAGCCTCCCGAAGCTGCGCGCGAGCGGAAACGTCGACGTTCAGAGCCTTGACGCCGAGAAGCGGACCGTCGAGCTGCTCTGGTATACGGGCGCGTTCGTCACTCGCTTCAACTACTGGGACGGCGAGATCTACGAGCTCGCCTTCAGCATGGACCCGAAGGCGGTTCGGCTGAACCGGATGAAGAGCGGTGCACCGCTGCTCAACTCGCACGCGCAGTACGACCTCTCGAACGTGATCGGTGTCGTCGAGAACGCATGGATCGACTCTGGCAAGGGGCACTGCGTCGTCCGCTTCAGCGAGCGCGAGGATGTCGGCCCGATCTTCGAGGACGTGAAGTCGAAGATCATCCGCAACGTCTCGATGGGCGCTGTCGTCCACCAGATGAAAGAGATCACCGAGAAGGGTGATCGCACGAAGAAGTTCCTCGCGATCGACTGGGAGCCGATGGAAGTCTCCCTCGTCGCAGTCGGTGCCGATCCCGGTGCCCAGGCTCTGTCGGACTCGGCAGAGAAGTTTCCGTGCCAGATCAACTTCAGCGCAGCGGCCGATGCCGACGCGCACAGGGGGAAAGCCATGAAGGTTCGGCTGCTCGCGGACATCGAGGACGTCGGCAAGCTCGGCGAGATCGTCGAGATCGAGGAGAGTGCCTTCGACGTGAAGCTGCACTCGAAGGACACCGAGACGCAGGCGAAGCCGAAGTCGGCGGATTCGCCGAGCACGGTCGCCCGCCTGGTGGACGAGGAGATCGAGCGCGACCAGCAGCTCGCGGCGCAGGCGAAGCGGGTCGGCGAGCATTACGGGCTCGACGACCTGTGGGTCCAGAAGCACATCAACCTCGGCACGCCGATCAAGGCGCTGATGCAGCTCGCCGCCGAGGAGCGCAAGCGGCGCGAGCCGCCGACGCGCGGCAGCATCACGGTCGGCGACGACCACGACTCCTGGGAGTCGAAGTCCGAGCGCATGGCGGTCGCCCTCGCGGCGCGCGCGGTGCGGAAGGAAGTGCCCGCCGAGGCGCGCGCGTTCGCGCAGTTCGGGTTCATCGATCTCGCCTACGAGACGATCCGCAGCCTGCGCATCGCTCGCGGCGTGGATCAGCGCGACCGCTCGCGCGTGGTCGAGCTCGCGCTCTCGACGAGCGACTACCCGAACCTGCTGGCGAACGCCAGCAACAAGGTGCTGCTCCCGGCCTATGCGGCGGCGGTTCCGACCTACCGGCAGCTCTGCATCCGGCAGGACCTGCCCGACTTCAAGTCGGCGTCGGTCCTGAACGTCGGCGACTTCCCGCAGCCGCTTGCGGTCGGGGAGAACGGCGAGATCAAGCTCGGGCACTTCGCCGAGCAGAAGAACACGGTCGCGCTCGGCACCTACGGCCGGCGCCTCGCGTTCTCGCGCCAGATGCTCGTGAACGACGACCTGAACGCCTTCGGCCGCGTCCTCGGGGCCTACGGCGTGCGGATCGCCGACTTCGAGAACGCCGCGTTCTTCACCCTGCTGGGCACGGTCGGCCCGACGCTCGGCGACACCGGCGCGATGTTCAACGCGACGGCGCTCACCACGGCCGGCGGTCACGCGAACTACACCTCGAGCGGCACGGCGATCTCGGCGACGAGCATCACCGTGGGCGCGACGCTCATGCAGTCGCAGACCGGCATCGGCGCGGACAACCTGGGCGACGGGATCAAGCTGAACATCATGCCGCGCTACCTGCTCGCCGCTCCGGGCAAGCGGGAACTGGCGTTCCAGTACACGTCGGCGGCCTACGTGCCGTCGGCGCCGACGAGCCAGAACCCGTGGGCCGGGAAGATCGAGCCGATCCTCGACGCGAACCTCTCGGGCAACCGCTGGTGGCTGTTCGCCGACCCGGCGCTCTTCCCGAACTTCGCCTACGGCTCGCTGTCCGGCTCGGCCGGACCGCGCGTGATGAGCCGCTCGGGCTTCGAGGTCGAGGGCGTCGAGCTCCGGGTCGCGTTCGACTTCTACGTGGGCGGCATCGACTGGCGGGGTGGCTACTGTAACGCAGGAGCGTAACACCCGCTATAATCCAGGGCATGAAAAAAGAAATCCCTGGGTTCCCTGGTTACTGGGCGGACGAGCGGGGGCTGCTCTACTCGTCAAGGTTCTGGAACAGATACATCGCGAAATCGCGTGGTGCTGACGTTCCGAGTGTGGGGTCGCGCATCCCATACTCGGAACGTCCGCCGCGCCAGATGCGCTGTTATCTCGGCCAGGACGGTTACATGCACTGCACTATCCGTAAGCCGGATTCTGATCCGCGCTGCAAGGAAGGTAGAGCGCAATCGCGTGTTCATGTACACACGCTGGTTGCGCTTGCCTTTCTCGGCAAGAGGCCGTCCGGCGCTGTCCTGCGGCACCTGAACGGGAAGCGCCTCGACAATCGTCCGAAGAATCTCGCTTACGGAACCTTGAAACAGAACGCTGCTGATCGGCGAAAGCATGGTCGTCTGATCTGCGGAGAGCGTTCGAAGATGGCGACGCTCAGCGAGTCGCAGGCGCGAAGCGTCATCCGACGTCTTGCTGCTGGCGAGGGTTGCGTTTCTGTTTCGCGACGTTTCGGTGTCGGGTATCAAGCGATCCGGTTCATCAAGAGCGGTCGGTCTTGGAAGCACTTGAAGAGGCCTGCGAATCTACCGCAGCCACGCTGATTTCATCGGAGGCGGACGGAGTAGTGTCGACCCCCCCGCAACTGATCGTGCAGGATTTTTCCGGGTGGCACAACGGCCAGTTCGAGCAGGGCCGCTGCCGGGTGATCGAGGGCGCTACGTGGAAGCGCCAGCGCATCGTCGTGGTGATCCCGAGCGGCGAATCGATTCCGGCGAAGGTGGCTCTCGCGATCTGGAACCTCGGGTTCCCGCCGAACAACGCAGTCGTGCGCGTGCTCGCGCTCGGGATGGAAGTCGGCGAGGCATACGAGAACGCCGTGCGCGGGATCATCGCCGAGCCGTCGCTGTCCGACTGGGAATACATGCTCACGATCGAGCACGACAACCTACCGCGACCGACGGGCGTGCTTCAGCTCGTCGAGCGGATGGAGGCGCACCCCGAGCTGCACTGCATCTCGGGGCTCTATTTCCAGAAGGGCGCGGGCGGGTATCCGCAGATCTGGGGGGATCCGAAGGATCCGATCCCGAACATGCGGCCGCAGCCGCCGGTGAACGGCGAGCTCGTCGAGTGCTGCGCGACGGGCATGGGGTTCGCGCTCTGGCGCCTTTCGATGTTCCGGGATCAGCGGATGCCGACGCCGATGTTCAAAACCGAGAAGTTCCCGCTCGTGTCGCAGGACCTCTACTTCTGGCACCACGCGCGGCAGCTCGGGTATCGCTGCGCGGTGGACTGCAACGTGAAGGTCGGCCACATCGACGGCAATGGGGTGGTGTGGTGAAGCTCGATCTCGGCTGCGGTCCGACTCCGAAGGAAGGATTCGTCGGTGTCGACGTGCGCGACTACGGGCGCACGGACATCGTCGTTCACGACCTGCGGAATCCGTGGAAGTGGGACGACTCGTCGGTCGACGAGGTCTACTGCAACCAGTTCGTCGAGCACCTCACGGCGCCCGAGCGGATCCACTTCGCGAACGAGCTCTACCGGGTGCTGAAGCCTGGCGCGACGGCCGAGATCATCGTTCCGCATTGGGCGAGCGGTCGATCCTACGGCGACTTGACGCACCAGTGGCCGCCGGTGTCGGAACACTGGTTCCTGTACCTCGGTCGCGCATGGCGCAAGACGCAGGCACCGCATTCGGACATCGCGAATTGCGTGTGCGCGACTCAGGCCGAGTGCTTCTGTTACACGTGCGACTTCGAGGTTCAGTGGGGGCACCGGCTGCATCCGGACATCGTTCTGCGGAACCAGGAGTTCCAGCAGTTCGCCTCGGTGTTCTATCGCGAGGCGTGCCAGGACATCTGCGCGACGTTCATCGCGCTCAAGTGACCTGACCAGTCAGGCTCGATTCATCTAACCGGCCGCTAGTCGCGGCCGCTCGGGGGGAACCATGTCCAAGTACGTGCGTCAGGACGTTGCGAACGTCATTCCGGTTTCGTTCTCGACCTCGGCCTCCGTGGCGGCCGGCGGCGGCGTGCTCGTCGGCAACCTGTTCGGCGTGGCCGAGAACGACATCGCGTCGACCTCGGCGGCGGTCGACTGCCAGCTCCGCGTGCGCGGCGTCGTGCAGATCACGAAGACCGGCTCGCTCGCCGTCGGCATCGGCGACGCGCTCTACTGGGACGACTCCGGCAAGGTCGTGAACAAGACGAACACGACGAAGGAAGTCGGCATAGCGGTCTCCTCGACAACGAACGGTGCGGGCGAGACGACCGTGAACATGCTGCTCGTCCAGGGCATTCGGAACGCGACGAACAGCTAGCGCGCCACGGTGAACTGGTCCGAGCTCGCGGGCCTCGCGCAGGAAGCGACGCAGGGCGTCTTCTGCGAGGAGTCGGCGCTCTACGACGGCGCGAGCGTCCGGATGATCTTCGACGAGGCGTTCGTTCAAGCCGGGCTTGACGGCGTCTCGGTTGAGAGTGTCGGCCCGGTGGGTGCGGTGGTGCTCGCGGATCTTCCGATGGGCCGCGCCGAGCAGGGTAAGACGGTGGTCGTCCGCAATCGCGAGTACACCGTCGTCGAAGTCCACCCGGACGGCCACGGCACGGCGCGGCTGCGCCTGCGCGTGGCCTCGTGAGCGTCGACGCCGTCCGGCAGATCCTCGACGAGCTGATCGGCGCGGTGACGGGGCTTCCGTCGACGGGCGCTGACGTCTTCGAAGATCCGACGCACGCGTTCGCTCGGGCGCGCGTGCCGGCGATCGCGGTCGAGCCGATCGAGGACCAGATCCAGCGCCTTGCGGAGTCGCAGGAGGGGACCTGGCTCGAGCTCCACGCGCTGCGCGTTCGCTTCACGGCGATCGGGAAGACGCCGGCTGAGCGCGACCAGGTCGGGATCGAGATCAAGCAGGCGCTGATCGCTGCGACCGGGATCGGTCTTCAGCGGCGGTATGCGGGCGCCACGTACGCGCGCACGGGGGCAGGCGACCGCGACTACTTCGCGGCGCTGATCGCCTTCGAGTTCGAGTTCGCAACCACCAACACGACGCCGGACGTGCTGATCGTTCAGCCCGAGTCGGCCTGAGGGGAAGATGGCGAAGACTCTCGAGACCTCGATCAGCCTGAAGATCAACGCGGCGTACACGGAGACGCTCGACCTGGCGAGCCGTCTGTGCCCGCTGTCGAAGGAGTACCTGATCCAGCTTTCGAGCGGCACCGGCGCGAACCAGTCCGACATCATCTGGCACGACCAGCGAACGCTGTCGACTGGCGCGGGCGAGGACCTCGATCTCGTCGCGACGCTCGCAGATGCCTTCGGCGCCACGCTCACTTTCGCGCGGGTGAAGGCGGTGATCATCAAGGCCGCAGACGCGAACACGACGGTTCTCACCGTCACGCGCGTCGCGACCAGCGGCACGTCGATCTTCCTCGCCGATGGCGACGGCCTCACGCTGCGACCTGGCGGCATCTTCATGGTCACCAACCCCGACGCGACCGGATACGTCGTGACGGCGACGACCGACGACACCATCACGATCACGAACGCCTCGGGCGCGTCGGCCACGTACGACATCATCATCATCGGAGCCAGCGCCTAGCCGCGCTCCGCTTTCCGCAATCCATCGAAGTTCACAAGGGAGTGTCGGGCTCCGCCTGAACGGCAGAGCCACGCGCGCTCACCCATCTCGCATCGGAGGGCACCATGTCTCTCGCTGCTCTTTCTCGCGGCTCGGTTCTTCAGCTCAAGATCTCCGGTGTCTACACGACGATCCCGGAGTGCGGGGACATCACGTTCCCCGGTCCGAACCGCGAGGAGATCGACGTCACGTCGCAGGACTCGCCGAGCGGGTCGAAGGAGTTCCTGGCCGGAGACATCGACTACGGCGAGATCTCGGTCGAGGTGAACTACGTCGCCGGCAACGCGGTGCATCAGGCTCTGCTCGCGCTGGCGTCCTCGGCGTCGCAGACCGCGCAGGACTGGAAGATCCTGTACCTGAGCGGCACGAAGAGCTGCACGTTCTCGGGCTGGGTGAAGGGGTTCATCCCGACCGCGCCGGTCAGCGGCGTGTTCAAGAGCACGCTGACGATCCGCTGCACGGGCGCGCCGACCTACGCATAGGTCGGAGAGGGGTCTCTGAATGGCGAAGGGCAACGGGAAGATGCCGAGTCTGCGTGAGCGGATCGCCGCTACGCGCAGTGGGATCCGGACGAAGCAGGTGGACGTTCCCGGCTGGGACTTCCCCGTGTGGATCCGGAAGCTCACGGCCGCGGACGCCGAGGAGTGGCATGCGCACGTCTCGAACCCCGAGACGGAGCGCGCGAGCCGGCGGAAGCTGCTCGAGCTGTGCCTGTGCGACGAGGACGGCGCCGCGATCTACGACCAGGCGTCGAGCGGGATGGACGAGCTCGGCACGATCGCGAACGAGGACCTCCGGTATCTGTTCGAGCAGGCGCTGGAGTTCAACGCCTCGGTCCAGAAGGGTGCGGTGGAAGAGGCGGGAAAAGGCTCCGGCGAGACCCTCGCCGACGCTTCCTCCGCAGGCTCTGCCGCGACCTAGGCTTCGCGTCTCTTCAAGACCTGCTCGCTCGGGTCGACGCTGACGAGATCGTCGAGTGGATCGCGTTCTACGCGCTCGAGCCGCTCGGCGAGCAGCGCGGCGATCTCCACGCGGCGCTCGTCGCGTGGCGCGTGGGTCTGGTGACGTGGCAGGCGGGCGGCTGCAAAGGTGAGCAGCCGTCGCTTTCGGACTTCCTTCTCGACTTCGAGCCTACCCCTGAGCTGACGCCAGAAGAGGCTGGCGCGCGCGACGAGATGCTGCTGCGCCGCTTCCTGGGCGGCGAGTCGACCGCAGAGTAGGAGGGTCGCCGATGGCGGACGCTGTGGTTGCGCGTCTGCGCGCGATCCTCGGGCTCGACGACAAGCAGTTCCAGACGCAGCTGCGTTCGGTCGAGCGCCGCGTGTCGCAGGCCTCGAAGCGGATCGCTGGCGTCGCCAGCACGGCCGCGGCCGCGGCGACCACGATCGGCATCGGTCTCGTCGGTCGCGGAATCATTCGGGAGACGCTCGAGGCCGAGCGCGTCTCCATCCGGCTTGCGCAGGCGATCACCACCACGGGTCGCGCTGCGCGGCTTTCGAGCGCCGAAGTTCAGGCGTTCGCGTCGGACATGCAACGTGTCACGACGTTCTCCGACGAAGCGGTTTCCTCGCTCGTCGCATCTCTTCTCCCGTTCCAGAACATCAGCGAGCAGGTTCTGCCGCGTGCCTCTCGGGCGATCCTCGACTTCGCGGCCTTCACCGGCCGCAACGCGAGCGAGGCCGCGCGCACGCTCGGGCGTGCACTCGACAACCCCGTCAAGGGCATGTCGATGCTCGGCCGTGCGGGCATCTCGCTCAGCGAGTCGACGAAGGCGACGATCAAGTCGCTGGCCGAGCAGGGCCGGATCGTCGAGGCACAGTCGCTGCTGCTCGACGAGCTCGAGGCCCGCTACAAGGGCGCGGCGGTCGCCGCCAGGAACACGCTCGGCGGGTCGCTCGAGGCGCTGAAGAACGTCGCCGGCGATCTGCTCGAGCAGGACGCGCTACTCGGCGTGCGCGCGGAAGTCGAGAAACTGATCTCGGCGCTTGAAGACCCCGGTGTGCGCCAGAGCATCGATCAGCTCGGCTCGAATCTCACCGACGCTCTCATCAAGGTGGCTCAGGCCGCCGCGTGGGCCGCGACGAACACCGAGAAACTGCGCGTTGTCCTAGCGGCGCTCATCGGCTTCCGCCTTGCCGGCATCCCGGGCGCCCTCGGCGGCGCGTTCATCGCCTCAGCGACCCAGGCGGACTTGCTTCGCGATGCGACGGCCGCAGCGGCGACTGCGACCCGCGAGCTGAACGAGGCGCAGGGCGCCGGCATCCCGATCGCGCGCGCGAACGCAGAAGCGCAGCTTTCGGCCGCTAAGGCCATGCTCGAGAAAGAGCGCGCCGCCGAGCTCGCCAGGCAGAAGGACAGCTTCCTCAGTCCGGCAGCGCGGTCGCAGGTTCCGGAGCTCCGCGAGGCAGACCGGGAGCGGGCGCAGAAGCTCGCGGCGCTGCGAGCGTCGGTGCTTCAGCTCGAGGCCGAGCTGGCGAAGGCCGGCGAGACCGGAGACACCGCGTTCACTCGCACGGGCTCCGCAGCCGACCACGCCGCGACCTCCGTCTCCGCACTTTCAGAGGCCGCCGCGAAGGCGCAGGAAGCGATCGGCCAGCAGCTCGAAGACACGAAGCGCCAGATCGCGCTGGGGGCGCTCGACGAGCGCACGCGCGCGCAGATCACGGCTGCGATCGCCCAGCAGGAGGCCGCGCTCAAGGGCGGGACGCAGGCGACGATCGATCAGCAGCAGGCGATCTTCGACCTGACCGGCGTGCTCTGGGATCAGGAGGCCGCGCAGAAGGCGGCGACGGCGGCGACGACCGCCGCGGAGCGCGAGTCCGAGCGGGCTGCGCAGGCTGCGGAGCGCGAGCGCGAGCGCCAGGCCAAGGAAAACGCGCGTCTCCAGTTCGAGCCGATCCGCAACGCGATCGAGGGGATCCAGGATGCGCTCGCGGACGCGATCGTCGACGCGTTCGACGACGGGTTCAAGAGCGCGAAGAAGTTCTTCAACAACCT